>NZ_LNDJ01000097.1 GCF_001444505.1 Psychrobacter piscatorii
TTTGCCATGGGTATTTCCTCTTTTTTTTGGTTCCAAGGCTTAATTCATATAAATATGACAATTAAGAAAATCTTGGTCACCTTAAGATAATTGTTAAAAGGTCGCACATACTAATGTGCAGATATTATAAGAAAATTGCGACCAATAACAAGTCTTTTAACAAGTTATTGGCCGATTCTTTAGTGACAATACACAGAGATACTCTATATTGTCACCTTTAGTAAGCTTTATTTACTCGTCATCATCTTTAGAGTTGTACTTAGAGATGATTTCAGCAGCAACTGATTTTGGAATTTCAACGTACTTTTGGAATTCCATTGAGTAAGTTGCACGGCCTTGTGACATAGAGCGCATTTGAGTGGCATAACCAAACATTTCCGCTAATGGTACTTCAGCACGAATCTGTTTAGTGCCACCAGGTAGGTCTTCCATACCCTGTACCAAACCACGACGACGGTTAAGATCGCCCATGATGTCGCCCATGTAGTCTTCAGGTGTTTCAACTTCTACTTTCATCACTGGCTCAAGTAGCGCTGGATCAGCTGCTAAGAAACCTTTTCTGAAGGCCATAGAACCTGCCATCTTAAATGACAATTCATCAGAGTCAACGTCATGATAAGAACCATCATACAAAGTCGCTTTTACGCCAACAACTGGGTAGCCTGCAAGTACGCCGTTTTTCATGCGCTCTTGGATACCTTTATCAACCGCACCGTGGAATTCTTTTGGTACCACACCGCCAACAACTTCTTCAGCGAATTCATATTCAGTGTCGCCAGCTGGATCAAGTGGTTCAAGACGTAACCATACGTGACCAAACTTACCACGACCACCTGTTTGACGTACGAATTTGCCTTCTTGTTCAACAGTGTTACGAATCGTCTCACGGTAAGCAACCTGAGGTGCACCGATGTTTGCTTCAACGTTGAATTCACGCTTCATACGGTCAACAAGAATCTCTAGATGCAGCTCACCCATACCACTGATAATCGTCTGACCAGATTCTTCGTCAGTGTGTACACGGAACGATGGATCTTCTTTTGCCAAACGGCCAAGCGCGATTGACATTTTTTCTTGGTCAGCTTTGGTCTTAGGCTCAACCGCTAGAGAGATAACTGGATCTGGGAATTCCATACGCTCAAGCGTGATCACGTTGTCTTCGTCACATAGCGTATCACCAGTCGTTACATCTTTCATGCCGACTAGGGCTGCGATATCACCTGTGCGAATCTCTGCAAGCTCTTCTTGAGAGTTTGCCATCATCTGTACAATACGGCCAACACGCTCACGCTTCATTTTAACTGGGTTATAAACACTGCTACCCTGCTTCATGACACCAGAATAAACACGTACGAAGGTCAAGTTACCAACGAACTTGTCGTTCATGATTTTGAACGCTAGTGCTGAGAAAGGTGCTTCATCTGATGCTTCACGGCTGCCTTCGCTTTCGTCTTTGTCATCAAGAATACCTTTAATAGCAGGTACGTCAATTGGTGCTGGTAGATACTGGATAACCGCATCTAGCATCTTTTGTACACCTTTGTTTTTAAAGGCAGTACCACAAAGAAGTGGGATGATTTCGTTATCAATAGTCAACTGACGAATAGCACTGTGGATCTGCTCTTCAGTCAATTCACCGTTTTCTAGATATTCGTTCATCAACTCTTCATTGGCTTCAGCAGCGCTTTCTACAAGATATTCGCGGTACTCTGCTGCTTTGTCTTGTAGTTCAGTTGGGATATCACGCTCATCATACTGCATACCTTGAGACGCTTCGTCCCAATAGATAGCTTTCATAGTCACTAGATCAACAACGCCTTCGAAGTCATCTTCTTTCCCAATTGGAATAACCAATGGTACTGGCTTGCCGCCAAGACGGGTTTTGATCTGTTCGATAACACGATAGAAATCAGCACCAACACGGTCCATTTTGTTTACAAATGCAAGACGTGGTACTTTGTATTTGTTCGCCTGACGCCATACGGTCTCAGACTGTGGCTGAACGCCGCCTACTGCACAGTAAACCATGCAAGCGCCATCAAGTACGCGCATAGAACGTTCAACTTCGATCGTGAAGTCAACGTGACCTGGGGTATCGATGATGTTGATACGGTGTTCGTCAAACTGTTTAGCCATACCTGACCAAAAACAAGTTGTTGCTGCTGAGGTAATAGTAATACCACGCTCTTGTTCTTGCTCCATCCAGTCCATAGTGGCTGCGCCATCATGTACTTCGCCAATTTTGTGGCTAACACCGGTATAGAATAAAACACGCTCAGTAGTGGTCGTTTTACCAGCATCGATGTGCGCTGAAATACCAATATTGCGATAGCGTTTTAGGGGAGTTTTACGAGCCATAGTGTTTTCCTAGGAAAAGTCGTGTATATAATAATGTATTGTGTCTCTACCTCATACTCTATGACAAAGCGTTCAGCTTCGTAATATTACTTACTGATTATTGAGCCTAATACGGACAAAAAAAGAGCAAATACTAAGAATAGTGTGGCATCAAATTTGGGATGTTCTCTAATGAAAGGATGAAAGTCATACTTGTTAAGAGAAACATCTTGATAGATGTCCGCCACCCCAGTCATTAATAAATAACATTTATATATGACCGAATGATGATGGCGGCAATCAATAGAATAAACAACAATGTAAGATTAATGAGTATGAGCTATTAATCTCAAGCTACTGTTAAAAAGTAGCTTAGAAACGGTAATGAGAGAATGCTTTGTTAGCATCTGCCATGCGGTGAACTTCGTCACGCTTTTTCATAGCAGCGCCTTTACCATCAGCAGCATCATTCAATTCGCCAGCTAAACGCAAAGCCATTGATTTTTCAGAACGCTTAGCAGCAGCTTCAGCTAACCAACGCATAGCCAAGGCAGTACGACGGGAGGGGCGTACTTCCATTGGTACTTGATAGGTTGCACCGCCAACGCGGCGAGCTTTTACTTCTACCATTGGGCGTACATTTTCAAGCACTTCTTCGAAGAAAGATACTGGATCTTCAACTTTACGCTTCTCACTTACTGTCTCAAGTGCACCGTAAACGATACGCTCAGCAGTAGATTTTTTACCATCACTCATTACATGGTTGATGAATTTTGCAACAGTTTGGCTACCAAACTTAGGATCCGGTAGGATCTCACGGGCAGCAACGACGCGACGTCTTGGCATAATAAATTTCCTTGTCTTCAGGAGTGTCTAACATTCACAACATCGACTACTCATCATTAGGGTATAGCAGTGAGTTATCAGTTAGCCTTACTGCATGGTGGTATGTTTTAAGAGCAAATCACTTATATAAAAGTAATATGACTACTGACACCAAACCCATGCACAGTTATTGGGTAGTACAAAAAGCTTGGTTAATAACGTTTAGTTATTAAACTTTAGGCTTCTTAGCACCGTACTTAGAGCGACCTTGCTTACGGTCTTTAACGCCTGCGCAATCTAATGCACCGCGAACAGTGTGATAACGTACACCTGGTAGATCTTTTACACGACCACCACGGATTAGAACAACACTGTGCTCTTGTAGGTTATGACCTTCGCCGCCGATGTAACTTGATACTTCATAGCCTGAAGTCAAACGTACACGACATACTTTACGCATGGCAGAGTTAGGTTTTTTTGGCGTGGTAGTATATACACGAGTACATACACCGCGACGCTGTGGGCACGCTTCCAACGCAGGAACTTTTGACTTTTCCTTGATGGTTTTGCGACCTTTACGAATCAATTGGTTAGTTGTTGCCATAAGGCATCCTTCTCCCGTTTGGTATAAAACAAAAAAATGGGCCAATGCACCATCTATCTGACAATAATTGCAGATTTTTGGGCACCCATTTTTAGGACAGTGTATTATAAAGAGTTGTTGCTGCTATTTCAACCACTTATCAATGGTTTCGCTTTACAACATTTGATAGATATGCATTCATCCTCGCATTATATCACTTTATGGTTTTTTTGCCGAAAAACAGCGTCATAAATAAAGTAAACAAGGCAAGTTCAAGCATCATTAAGAAAAGATATTCAAATATAAATGCTACTTGATAGTAACTAAGTGGTGGTATTTATCCTGATTTCAAGTCACTCTACTCAACCGAACCAAAATAAATACCATTGTGCTTATTAATATACAACCTAACTAGCAAATAATATGTCTATTACTTGGCTTTTTTATCAGACGTTTGCTTGTCTGAGTCTTTTTTGCTACTGGTTTCTTCTGTATCGCTATTTTCTTCTGTCTTTTCTGTGTCTTTCTGCGCATCGTTATTACTGGCTTTTTTTACTTCAGCCTCGCTACTACTGTCATCAGTAATGGCACGATTGGCAAGTTTTGCCTCTGGCGCAAAAGTCGCTTTAGCAACGCCAATCACTTCATCAATCAACTGACTGTTATAATGTACGCCGATGGCTACTGCTGTAACGGGAATAAAACGGCGAACCCATAATAGGTTTATTTTGTCCAAATCAATTCCTACTTGGCTAGCAATACTGTCTATTTGCTCAGCATAGTAGTTTACGTTTTGATTTTTTAGACCCAAGTTCTTCAGCTCGCTATGCAACCCGTGGCTCTGAGCATTATCCAGCAAACCTTTACCGATACCCATACCTGCTAGCAATGCTTGTTTTTCTTGCATTTTGCTTAGATCGGCACTTGAGAGCAATTCGTATGCCATTTTCACACCTTGTTTACCTGTGAGCGGCTTATTGTATATAGCTGCAATTTGGTAGACAGTACGTAGAGATACCAATAATAGCCATAAGGTATCAGCAAGTAGACCTGGCAGCCCTGCTAAACCCGTAAGGCCGCCCATTGCTGCAAGTGCACGATTTTGGTTAGCGATGTCAGTTGCAAGTGCATAACGCTCTTCATCATCTAAAGTAGCAATATTGGCAAAGCGATGCTCGTTCGGTAAGTCTAATTGACTCCAGTTTGATGCAAGTTTCGCAACTTGAGCAAACGCGCTATCTACTGTCGATTGAAAAAAGCTGTTTGGTACGACTTTTTTGGCATATTTACCGTAAGTGGCAAAACGTGGACCTAATAATTGCTGCGTAGCCTTTAAGGTTTGCTCACGAAATAAGTCTTGTTGATAATCCTCATCGCCTAAATCTACCGCTTTATATTGACGCGGCTTGCCTGTTTTGGCATTCATGCTATCAATCATGGAGCCTACGCGCTCTAGGTTGTTGCGTGTGAAAGACCCAATAGTATTGATACTTTTTGAAAGAGAGCTAGGCTTTGCCATCGTGATGTCCTTAATATGATGAATAATAATGTGATGAATAATTTTTTTAGTAATAGTGATATGAATGTGTTTAATCTTCAAGCTGTCAGTGTAATAAGTCAAGGCCGTTCCTGTCAGTGCGAACAATGTTATCGCAATCACAAATTTTGTATCTAAAAGTACAACTTAATTTTTGTCCGACTTAACCATAGCCTTTAGCTTACCCACATTGTTTTTCATAAACAATAAAGCGATTGCTCAAACAACAAGGTTTCATAGCCACTCAATCTCTCATTACCTTGTAGCGATAGAGGCTATTTCGCCATTATTTTACTCTTGTCCAAAGATTTTCAACGCTTGATACGTTATCATGTGCCGTAAATTAGAGCATAATTGTACACTGAAATGATATTGTCTTTAATAGGCTGTAATTATCTTAATTCATGCTATCGTTATCTACATAGACTGTTTTTTCACTATAATGCTCAAATTCATTCATCGTTAAACCTCATATATAGACTTACAACGATTATTGCCTGTCAATAGCGGCAAATCGTTACTTACAAGGAATAGAATATGCGTCGCGTCGTTATCACTGGAGCAGGGATTGTCTCTTGTATCGGACATGATTTAGCCACGGTCACTACTGCTCTTAAAGAAGGAAAGTCTGGTATTACGTTTAATGATTCTTATGCTGAGCACGAGTTTAAATCACACGTGAGCGGTAGTATCAATCAATCAGAACTGGATACTAGTGGTATCGATCGTAAACTCAAACGCTTTTTTAGTGATGCCAGTCTGTACGCTTATGTCAGTGCACTAAACGCCATTGAACATTCAGGACTGTCACTTGACACCATCAATAACAATCCACGCGTGGGTGTGGTCGCAAGCTCAGGCGGTGCGTCAACAGAAAACATCGTGAACGCTGTGGATGCCATGCGTGAAAAAGGTCTACGCGGTGTCGGTGCGATGGCTGTACCTAAAACCATGGGCAGCTCAGTATCAGCAGCCCTAGCCACTGGTCTAAAAATCCAAGGTGTCTCTTACTCGCTTGCCTCTGCTTGCGCGACCTCGACTCATTGTATCGGTCATGCCGCTGAGCTTATCCAACTGGGTAAAGCTGATGTCATACTTGCCGGTGGTAGTGAAGCGGAACATTGGACACAGTCATGCATGTTTGATGCGATGGGTGCAGTCAGCACGCAATATAATGACACGCCAACACTCGCCTCAAGAGCTTATGACAAAGATCGCGATGGTTTTGTGATTGCTGCTGGTGGCGCGATGGTTGTGGTAGAAAGTTTAGAGCATGCTCAAGCACGTGGCGCCAATATCTTGGCTGAAATCGTGGGTTACGGTGCTACCTCTGATGGTGCCGAGATGGTTGCGCCAAGTGGCGAAGGCGCTGTACGCTGTATGCAACAAGCCTTAGCTGAAGCTGGCCTAGAAAGCGTTGATTATATCAATAGCCATGGTACCAGCACACCACTGGGCGATATCACCGAGCTCAAAGCCATCGCGCAGGTGTTTGATGGTGATATCAGCAAAGTACCTGCGATCAGCTCAACCAAATCGATGACAGGTCATAGCTTAGGCGCTGTTGGTGCGCAAGAGCTGATTTACTGCCTACTTATGCTACAAGACGGCTTTATTGCCCCAAGTATCAACGTTGACAACCTAGATCCTGCAGCTGAAGGTTTCGATATTGTTACCCAGATGCGTGAATCAAACCTTGAAACCTTGATGAGCAATAGCTTCGGCTTTGGTGGTACTAACGCTACGCTCATCATCAAAAAATTCGACTCTTAAACCATGCTCGCACCAAATCAAACGATAACTGAGCAGACAGATTCTGCGCCATCGCCAGCTAGTAAATCTAGCTGGCGTTTTGGTGATTTGTCAGCGGCTGAATTAATGCCACAGCTAAGACGCCATTTACTTAACCAAGATGATGCAGCAAATTGGCAATTGGCTTGGTTAAATAATGATGGACGACCAGTAATTGGCTTGCTGCCTAAAGTCAGCTGGTCGGTTTATCCAACTGATCAAAAACCTTCTAAAGATTCAGTCAATACTTATAGAGTGGTTAAAAACTGCCGTGATAACTGCTCTACTCATAGCGAAAATACCATGACAGCCTATATTAGTTATCTAGAATGGCAAAATGAGCTTATTGCTTACAGTAAAGCTTATGATACCGATAATAATAGCTCAAATAACGTAAACCCGAAAAGCACAAAACCCTGTTATCATCATGGTCTGATTGGTTTTATCGGTTACGATATCGCTGCTTATGAGTTAAGTCCTGCAGACAGAATCGAATTGGCGAATCAGCCTTGTGCCTTGTTAGGGCATTATGATATCTATCTAACACCTGCTGCAGATACTGATACCGGTTGGGAGCTAAAAAGTATTCAAACCAATAGCAGCTCTGATGAAGCTGTCGACAATAAAGCAAAAGATGAGTTCATAGTTGCTCTGACATCCTACCTAGATGAACTGGATAACAAGCTGTCCGACAAACATCTCAATCAAGCACAATCTAAGTACACATCACATACTACACCTGTCGTCCTAACGGCACGATGGAGTAAGCGTGATTATCAGCAAGCATTTGATCGTACTCAAGACTATCTACAGCAAGGCGATTGCTATCAAATCAACCTAACGCAAAAGTGGTCGGGCTATCTGCCATATAAAAACGATGCGACTCAACCAACTTCAGCACTTATCGATTATCTGCCTGCGCTACATCATAATACCAAAGCACCTTTTGCAGGCTATTTGAGCGTTGATGGTGCAAGCGTTGAGCACGTTGATACCTTTAACCACGGTTTTGAGTTATTAAGCTGCTCCCCTGAGCTGTTCTTTACATTTACCAAAAACAAAGTGACTGATAAGCACCATATTCTGACCAAACCGATCAAAGGCACTATGCCTCGTGGCTCCACTGATAAGCAGGATGAATCGTATAAGCAACAACTAGTCGATAGCGAAAAAGACCGTGCCGAAAATGTCATGATTGTGGATTTACTACGCAATGATTTGGGTAAATATGCCAAAATCGGTAGCGTAAAAGTACCGCAACTGTTTGCGATTGAGAGCTTTAGTAACGTGCATCATATGGTCAGCACTATTACTGCTGAGCTAAAAACTGATACTCACCCGTTGGCTGTACTGTTTGGTAGTCTGCCTGCTGGCTCTATCACTGGCACACCAAAAAAACGAGCCGTCGAAATTATCTCTGAGCTAGAGTCTACACCACGCGGTGCTTATTGCGGCACCATGGGTTATATGAATTTTGATGGCAGTGGTCAATGGAATGTACTCATTCGTACATTGCAAGCTGGTGCTTCATTAACTGATGAATTTAATAAAGAAAAACACATAAATCTATGGGCGGGTGGCGGTATTACGGTCGCGTCTGATTGTAATGCTGAATATCAAGAGTGCTTAGATAAGGTAGGCAATCTACTGGCGGTGTTGGCGAAAAAAGTATAAACGACTGAAATACTATTTTGCACTGGCCTCTAAAGAAAAAAGCCTGCTTAACATTGCGCTAGCAGGCTTTTTATACTAACTGGCATCACCAAAATGAGTAAATCATCACTCAGCGGAGATACTCGTCTCTGTATGCCACGCTGTCAGTGCTTCAATCAAACGCTGATTTTGCGCCTCTGTACCCACCGTAATACGCAAATACTCACTAATGCGCGGCTTATCAAAATGACGAACGATAATCCCTTGATCGCGCAAGGTACTCGCCACAGCACTTGCATTACCATCTTTTGGACGGGCAAAGATGAAATTTGCATGCGAGGGCAATACTTTATAGCCTAGCGCCGTCAACTCTTCGGTCAATGACGTACGCAAATCGATAACCTGTTGGCGCGTTTGCTCAAAATAATCCACATCTAGCACACTTGCCGTCGCACCAGCTTGCGCTAGCTTATCCAGTGGATAGCTATTAAAGCTATTTTTCATACGCGTCAATGCTTCAATCAACGAAGCACTACCAAAGGCCATCCCAACACGTAAACCAGCAAGTGACCGTGATTTTGAAAAGGTCTGCGTCACGATAACGTTGTCACACTCATTGATTAAACTGACCGCTGAAACCTGAGCCTCCGGGTTACCTGATTCTATCTGAGCAAAATCAATATATGCCTCATCAATTACAATCACGGCATTAGAATGCTCGCTGGCTAGCTTACGGATATCAGCAAGTGATAGGAGTAAACCTGTTGGCGCATTTGGGTTGGCAATGATGATACCGCTACAAGGCTGACGATAAGCATCAGGGTCAATACTAAAATCGTCTTCTAATGGGATTTTGACGAGATGCACACCAAAAGTCTGTGCATAGACAGGATAAAAGCTGTAGCCAATATCAGGTGATAAAAGCGGACGCTCTTTTAGGAAGAAACTGGCAAATATAAGCGCCAATACTTCATCTGAGCCATTACCGACAAACACTTGGCTGACATCAAGGTCATATGCTTGTGCCAATGCAGCACGCAGGTCATTGGACTCAGGTGCCGGATATAAACGCAGCTCTTGCGCTTGCTGGGTGAGTACTTTAGCGATTGCCTCCCCTACTTTTGGTGAGGGCGGAAATGGGTTTTCATTGGTGTTCAGTTTGCATAAATTGTCGTGCTGTGGCTGTTCACCCGGCACATAAGGTGACAAGTTGCGTGCTTTAGATGACCAAAGTCTGGTATCTATCTTTGACTCACTCATAAATTATCCTACTAATTAGCCATACAGACTATTAAAAATATCTATCAAAAGTAAAAATGAAGACGCTCAAAATATCTTACTGATAACGATAACGGGCTGAGCGCGCATGGGCTTCTAGGTCCTCACGTTGCGCTAAAATATCAGCCGTCTTGGCCAATGGCTTGCTACCATTTTCACTACAGTAAATAATTGATGATTTCTTCTGAAAGTCATAGACACCTAAAGGTGAAGAAAAGCGCGCAGTACCAGATGTTGGTAGCACATGGTTCGGTCCTGCACAGTAATCGCCAATCGCCTCAGGCGTGTGACGACCCATAAAGATAGCACCCGCATGACGAATATCATCTAGCAATGCATCAGGGTTATCAACGGATAACTCCAAATGCTCAGGGGCAATACGATTAATCAGTGCCATACCCTCGCTACGATCTTTCACCAAAATAAGTGCACCACGATTTTGCAGCGAGTCACGCGCGATATCTGCTTTTGGCAGCTCAGCGAGTGCTCTTTCTATCTCTAACTCGACTTCTTTTAACTGCTCTTCACTGGTCGTCACAAAGATAGCTTGAGCGATACGGTCGTGCTCTGCTTGCGACAACAAATCCATCGCGAGCCAATCAGCTCGATCTTGCGCTTCACCCTCTGCATATACCAACACTTCTGAGGGGCCTGCAATCATATCAATGCCGACTTGTCCAAATACTGCGCGTTTGGCTGCCGCGACATACTTATTCCCCGGCCCTGTGATTTTATCCACCGCTGGAATGGTTTCGGTACCGTAGGCTAAAGCTGCTACCGCCTGTGCGCCGCCAATGGTAAAGACACGATCCACTTTGGCCAAATGAGCGGCTGCTAATACCAATGGATTAAGCACGCCTTTAGGTGCTGGCACGACCATGATGACTTCAGCGACGCCAGCTACTTTGGCAGGAATAGCATTCATCAATACTGATGATGGATAAGATGCCAAACCACCCGGCACATAAATGCCAACACGATCAAGTGGCGTGACTTTTTGACCTAAGCGATTGCCTAGCTCATCTTCATATTGCCACGTTTCTTGTACTTGACGCTCATGGAAGGTCTGTACCCGAGTAGCTGCTGTGGTCAATGCCGTTTTTACATTCTCATCCAGATTGGCAAATGCATCGGCAAGTGCTTCTTTAGACAGCTCTAACTCTTGCATCGTTGTCGCTGGATGCTGATCGAATTGCTGAGTTAATGCCAATACGACGCTATCACCATCCGCACGTACTTGTGCGATGATATCGTCAACGGTATGCAATAATTCAGCATCATTGACGGTTTCAAAGGCAAGCAGTTGTGTCAATTGATTGTCAAAATCGGCATCTTGGGTACTTAACTGGCGCATGACCTAATCCTATATCTGAGCATGAAATACGGCTGAAAATAAACGGCGTGAATATAACTAAAGTATGCTTATTATTCACAAATATGGCGACTTACTGGCTGTCTTCTTGTCTAAATTTTACGGTGATTTTATTTTTTCGCAAGCTAAAACAATAAAACCAGTTTAGCACGCTATATCACTCATAACCTGCTAAACTGGTTTAAAAATTCGTATCACCATGCTTTATATTACCAATGATTGACACCGGTTTACTAGGCATTGGCAATACTGTTTTTAAAGCTATCTAAAATGGGTTCTAGTAACGCAAATTTGCGCTTATAGCTGACTTGATTGACGATAAGACGTGATGACACATCACAAATATGATCGCGCGCTTCAAGTCCATTCGCGCGTAGGGTATTACCCGTATCAACCACATCGACAATCAAATCGCCCAAGCCCACCAATGGCGCAAGCTCCATCGAGCCATATAGTTTGATAACATCAACTTGCTGACCTTGGCTCGCAAAATAAGCGCGCGCTACATTGACATATTTGGTCGCGATACGCAGACGACGATTGGGCAGTGGTGCGTCTTTTACGCCAGCAGTCATCAATTTGCATTGAGCGATTTTTAAATCAAGCAATTCATACACGTGGTTCGCGCCATGCTCAAGCAGCACATCTTTACCCGCTACACCAAAATCAGCCGCGCCGTGTTCGACGTAGGTCGGTACGTCGCTTGCACGCAAAATTAATACACGTACATTTGGGTTTGAGGTTGGAAAAATAAGTTTGCGCGAGGCTTCAGGGTCTTCTAAAAGATCGACACCCGCTGCACGTAGCAGTGGCATCGTCTCTTCTAAAATACGGCCTTTTGATAAAGCCAGTGTTAGACCTGAAAATTCATCGTTTACTTCGTTTAGTAGACCGTCGGCTGGTGCAGGTTTGCTTGTCTCAGTCATAATGACATCGTGTCCATGTGCAGTTAGTTTCCCCATTCAAGGGAAGTTTTAATGTATAACGTAATTCATGTATAAACTACGGTTGACCTATCAGTATTAGCCGTTGGTATTGACACGCTGGATATTAACACCAAGGCTACGCAGCTTGTCTTCGACATGCTCATAACCACGGTCAATATGATAAATGCGGTCAATCAAGCTCTCGCCTTCTGCCGTTGCAGCCGCCATCACCAGTGACATAGAAGCACGTAAATCTGTTGCCATAACTGGTGCCGCCGTAAAGTTCTCGACACCTCTGATCACCGCAGTATGGCCATCCACTTGGATAGATGCCCCTAAACGATTAAGTTCAGGTACGTGCATATAGCGGTTTTCAAAGATATTTTCGATAATGGTACTGGTCCCATCAGCCAGACAGCAAATCGCCATCAACTGAGCTTGCATGTCTGTTGGAAAACCTGGATGTGGCTGAGTCCGAATATCTACTGGCTTTGGACGACCTTTCATCTGCGCGCGAATCCAGTCATCACCTGTCGTAATCACCGCACCCATCGCTTCAAACTTCTCAAGTACCGGATATAATAAAGAGGCTGTAGTTTTTTTGGTCAACACATCCCCTTGAGTCATCAAGGCACCAGCAAGATATGAGCCTGTCTCAATACGATCCGGTACCACTGAATACTCACAACCGTGTAGACGTTCTACCCCTTCAATGGTCATGGTTGAGGTGCCGATACCGCTGATTTTGGCGCCCATCGCAACCAGCATATTGGCTAAATCGACTACTTCTGGCTCTAATGCACAGTTAGCCAAAACGGTCGTGCCTTTAGCCAATGCCGCTGCCATGATGACGTTTTCCGTACCGCCAACTGTCACCATATCAAATGAGAAGTGGCAACCAATCAGCTTACCACCTTTAGGCGCTTGCGCTTTCACGTAACCGTTCTCTACGCTGATTACCGCACCCATCGCTTCAAACGCTTTTAGATGCTGATCAACAGGACGTGAACCAATCGCACAGCCACCTGGCAACGACACTTCAGCTTCGCCAAAACGGGCCAGTAACGGCCCTAATACCAAAATTGACGCGCGCATGGTTTTTACCAAATCATACGGCGCATAAAAGTTATCAATAGTTTTGGTATCACAAGTGACCGTATCGCCCTGCTTTTGGATATCAATCCCCATGCCACTGATCAATTCAATCAATGTTCGTACGTCTTTTAATGACGGTACATTGTGCAATGTCGTTGGCGTCTCAGCCAATATCATCGCGGCAAGCAATGGCAAGGCGGCATTTTTGGCGCCTGAAATAGTAACTTCCCCTGCGATACGACTACTACCAGTGATTAAAAATTGATCCATAAAGGTGACAACCTAGCGATGAGTATAGAAAATGGTAAAAACGAGCAGTAAAGAATCCTTATGTCTGTTAAACGAACTCTTCGATTGCCAGTTAGATAGATAGCTATATAATTAGCCTTTTGATTGAGCGTCCCACTCAGCAGGCGTTAGCGCTTGAATATTGAGGGCGTGAATATCGCCACTCGCAATCTTATCATTAACCAGCGCATAAATGGCTTGCTGACGTTGAACCGCGCGTTTGCCTTCAAAGCTTGCATCAACCACGCGTACATCAAATTTATTGCCTTGATTGGCAGCTTGGATAAAAGCGTCTGGGAAGTGAGTCTGTAAAAATGCGATCAAATCGTCAGCGTTCATGCTCATAAAATAGTCTGCCTTAACGTTTAGAATAGGGTATAGATTTAAAGTGATGACATTATAACAAGAGTTTGCCTATCTTACAGTACTGTCTTGCTCAAGTGTATTTGAGGACTGAAACCGTATCGAAAAATAAGCAGTCAAAAGCCCATGATATGAATAACAACAAGCTATTTGAGCATTGTGTCTAGATACGTCACTACTTGCGCACGCACATCATTGACCCAGCGTAGCGGCGGTGCAATTGCTCCAATGATAGTTGCGTGACCCGCGCCTTCGATTTCACCCGTCTGCACCGTTACCCCTGCCTCTTTCAATGCTTGCGTCATTTTGAGTGCATTGGTTGGATGCACCACTTTATCTTTTTCTGCGGTTAATAACAAATATGGTGGCTGTGCCCCTTTGATCTGACGATCAGGCATGACTTGATCAGGTGTGGCATCCGAGGGAAAAGCTGACGCACTATTAAACTTACGGAAGTCATAACTGTAAGGCCCTGCAATACCGATAACCGTCGCAACGTCTGTCGGCTTAATACCATAGGGCGCTAAAAAGTCTTCGTTGGCGACGGCTGCGACTGCATTAAACGCGCCAGCAGAGTGTCCCATGACAGCAACACGTGACGGATCAGAATGCAGGCTGGCCGCATTCTCGATACTCCAAGCAATCGCTTGGGCCGTATCATTGACATAATCAGGGTAGATATGCTCGGGCACCTTACGATAATTAATCACTGCGGTGACATAACCTGCCTGCGCTAAGCTTTGACCGACAAAGGCATATTGATCTTTATTACCACTCTCCCAAGAACCGCCATGCACGAATACCACCATAGGGTAGTCATTATTGATAGCGCTTTGGGCTTTCATTGCCTGTGCTAAGGGCTTTGGATAGTAAATATCTAAATCTTGCAAAGGCTCATCACCGTATAAGATATCTTTACTTACCCCTACACCGCCACTAGAAGTAATGCCATTGACAAAGCCTAGCGGTGATAATGCCTGTGCACTTTGGGTGGCAAGCGCGATGCTGCCTAGCGCCAATGCTGCCGCTCCTATAACCCTTAGTCTGCGCGGGTGTTTACCAAAAGAATTATGATCAAAGTTCTTGCAGTTGTTCGCACCTGTCTTTTGTTTTATGTGATTTACCGAATCCTTCATTGCCAATACCTTGTTATAGTTATGGATCTTAAGATATGCATCTTATAGTTATGAATCATGCCTAACATCGTGAGCGCTCTATGGTCTCATTAGAACCTCTGATTCTGTGACGTTTCACTATTGATATAGTACTCACTGGCTGAGGATTTCTCGTGCTTTTACTGTTATATCTATTTAGGCTTATTGTGATTAATATCAAAAAAAGCTACTAGCATCCTATGATGTGACGGGTATCACATCTAGCTAAGTAGCTATTATACAAGCTCTTATTTATCGTCAATCATTGCTTGGTAGACTCAACTTGGCAAACTCAGTAGTTTTACTGATTTTGATAAAGATCGATATATGGGCTTGATGATGGTTGCGCCGTAGTAGCCTCTTCTTCCGTTATTACTATCGGCGTTGCGGTACTGACAGCAGTATCTTGGACAGCTGGTGCGACTGCCGGATTGGCTAGGTTATTCTCGTACATAATATCATCATCGTTTATCTTTACACCTCTATCATCGACAACGGTCGTCAGCAGTACCAGCTCGGTCACCCCAACAGTGCTGTTCGCAACATCAATTAAGTTACTTTGTTGGGTGGGTGTCATGCGGCCCATAATATAGACCACGCCATTGTTGGTGACTGCTTTGATCTGTGAGGTTTTGACGCCATCGCTGGCGGCTATTTTTGCCAGTAGTTTTGAGGTGATATAACCATCATGAACCGTTGAGCTATAGCCTTTTGAAGCACTTACTTCCATCTCATTGTAGACACGGCGTACATCTGGCATAGAGCTAACGACCTTTTCTACTTCTGCTTTGAGCGCTTCAGACGGTACTTCCCCTGTGAGCAGCACTTCGCTATTGAAGCTATCGATACCCATACGACTGGTCTGCTGCAAGTCTTCTTTTAGCCCATACACGTTAATTTTGGCAGTATGCTCGATACTACGATCTAGTAGACGCTGCGGAATGGTGCGCTCAGTCATTGGCACACCGTAAGTTCCTTCTGTACTGTTGGTCAGATAGTTGGTGGCACAGCCTGTACTGACCACACAAGCAGCAAGCATAATGCCCGTCGTAATACAGCGTGATGAACCAAAAATAGCAGTGCACAAATGCATCCGTGTCATTGTTTACCTCTTAGAGCATGGTGGTGACGGTGTTATAAATTCAATGAATTGAGTCAATTTTTATCTAGCAGTGATAAGACAAATTTTGTTAACAGCTACTTTACTTAATTTTGGCCAGCAGCGGTTAGGTTTTTGGTAACGAGTATTGCGCGCTAGATTCAGTCAGACGCGCGAGTCATCCCGTATTTGCGTTATATATTTACTACCATGCACTGGCTACAAAGGCACCTTTAAGCCATTGCGGCTCATCACTCAAAGGATTCTCTTTTGAGCTGAGCTTACCCGCCGTATTATAAGCAATGACATCAAAGCGGCAGTCATAATGAGCGTACTCAGGATGCTGCTGCAAAAAACATTGCGCCGCTTTAATCACTTTACGCTGCTTGCTTGTCGTCACGCTGAGTGCTGCATCGCCATAGACTGACCGCTTGCGTTGACGAACTTCGATAAATACTAGCATTGACCATGCGGGTCCTGCTTCCATCATAATCAGATCTAGCTCGCCTATTTTTGGCTGTTGCCAGTTTTGCGCCACCAACCGTAACCCTTGTGCTTGTAAATACTCACACGCCTGCTGTTCAAACAGGCTGCCTTGGCGTTGTTTCGGTGAGGTTAAGATCAAGGGTTTGTGATTCGCCATAAGGTTAATTCGTCTGCTTAACATTTGAGAATTATCATAGCACAACATGCTAAACTAGCCACTTCTGCGCGTTATGCTCTCAAAATCTATCGATTTATTCACTCACTATTTGACTGAAAAATCATAGATAACAAATGGATATAATGGCGCACTATTATTGTTAATAACCCGAGGTTTTCATGTCTACCCCTACTGCGATGCCAGCTTGTCTCTATATCGTTGCCACGCCGATTGGCAACTTGACCGACATGACGCCACACGCGATTGATGTTTTAAAGCAGGTCGCGATCATTGCCTGTGAAGATACTCGCACTTCAGGTAAGCTGTTGTCGCATTTTGGTATTGATACTAAAGGAAGTAAAACGGATGAGGCAAAAAGCTCAGAGACCCGTCATGCCACAAGTAGTGTAGAAGATGATGAGGCCACAACGAAGCAAAAAGGTCATAACAAGCTATGGGCTTATCACGAACACAATAGCGCTATTCAAACGCCTAAAATCATTGAAATGATTGAGCAAGGTCATTCGGTTGCCTTGATTAGTGACGCTGGTACGCCACTGGTCAGTGACCCAGGTTATCAATTGGTACAGGCTGCACATGAAGCTGGCGTGACCGTATCTCCTATCGTTGGGGCTTCTGCTGCTATTGGCGCATTGTCAGTGGCAGGGTTGCCATCAGATCGATTTAGCTTTATTGGGTTTTTACCAGCCAAAACTCACGGCCGTCAAAAACAACTGAACGATTTGATCGCACGTACCGAAACTCTGATATTTTATGAAGCGCCGCATCGCATCGTATCTAGCCTGGAAGATATGGCGACGATATTTGGTGCAGGCCGTGCAGTGACTTTTTGTCGTGAATTGACCAAAACGTTTGAAACCATACATAAGAGCACCCTTGGCGATTTGGTCGAGTTTGTCAAAGCAGATGACAATCAGCAACGCGGTGAGATCGTCGTGGTCGTCGCTGGCGCCGGTGTGGCAAAGGATACTGACGACATCAGTACTCATGATAAATTGCTACAGCGTTTGCTAGAGGATCTATCGGTCAAAAAAGCAGCCGCGCTGGCCTCTGATATCACTGGTGTAAAAAAGAATGCACTTTATCAGCGTCTACTAGAGCTGCAATCTGACTAGGGCGTGTTGAACATTCGACC
>NZ_LNDJ01000098.1 GCF_001444505.1 Psychrobacter piscatorii
TGCCTGACAGGGTTAAAAGAGCATAATAACGTTTTTCAAACTCACTCTTCTTAGGTGATGTGGTTAATAATGGGGTTTTGATCCTACATACCTGAAAAATTTCAATAGTAGCACTAAAACACAAACTCCTATTCAATCCCCTTAACGTCTTCTTAACAGGCTACTTGCTATCGTAAGGAATCATATTCCTTACGATCCTGTTGAGAATCCCGTTTATGTTACCCTCTCAAGCACTTAGCACTATTAGTAATCAAGCTAATACGAAAAAAAGCTTTGCAAGCAAAATTTTTGATCGCAAGATTAATCTTAGCTTTCTGATTATCATTGTCGTGCTTTATTTAATAGCTACTGCCAATATTGGCTTTTTTACGCAAGTGTTAAGTGTTTATCCACTTAGCACAAACATTGGCTTTATAGTGTCTCTCTCAGGCTTATTATTTAGCTTGATGTGGCTAATCGTTCAGTTGCTATGCTATCGACCCATTGCCAAACCAGTGCTGATTGCTTTAGTGCTGATAGCAGCTGTGTGCGGGTATTTTACCGATGCTTACGGCACCATATTTGATACTAATATGCTAATTAATAGCTTACAGACTGATCAAGCAGAAGCGATGGGACTGATGTCGCTAAGCTTTTTTATTCGGCTGCTAATATTAGGTGTTGTACCTGCTGTTATTATTAGCAAATTAAAAATAAAACCTACTTCCTTACGACGCTCGATACTACAAAAGACAGCTACTTTGATAGCGGCTATTGCCTTAGTAGGCGTTTGCTTATTGCCCTTTGGTGATCAATACGCCACCTTTTTTCGTCAGCATAAAATGGTGCGTAGTTATACCAATCCTATTACTCCTATTTATTCAGCCATCAAACTCGGTACTGATTATATTGATGAGCTACGCCGTCCTGATACGATGATACTGCACGCAACTGATGCCAAACGTAACGCTGCTAATGGTAGTACAGCAAAACCAAAACTCATGGTATTTGTCGTTGGTGAAACAGTGCGCGCTGACCATATTAGCTTAAATGGTTATAAGCGCGATACGATGCCACTACTTGCCAAGCAATCTAATATTTATAGCTTCAAAAATGCCACCTCTTGCGGTACTTCTACAGCTTACTCAGTGCCTTGTATGTTCAGTTATGCTAATCGTTCAGACTATAATCCGGATGAAGCAGACTATAATGAAAACGTGCTAGATACGCTCAATAAACAAGGCGTAAACGTTATTTGGCGCGATAATAATTCAAGCTCTAAAGGCGTGGCGGATCGAGTGACTTTTGAAGACTACAAAACGAGCGATATCAATCCAAATTGCGATGATGAATGTCGC
This sequence comes from Psychrobacter piscatorii, assembly GCF_001444505.1. Taxonomy (GTDB): domain Bacteria; phylum Pseudomonadota; class Gammaproteobacteria; order Pseudomonadales; family Moraxellaceae; genus Psychrobacter; species Psychrobacter piscatorii_B. The sequence continues at coordinate 1,338 of NZ_LNDJ01000098.1, forward strand.
GATATCGGTATGCTTGATGGTTTTGATAAGCTTGTAAAAACAGGCGCTTCTGCTAAAGATACACTGATTTTATTACATCAAATGGGCAATCATGGTCCCGCTTACTACAAGCGTTATCCTAAGGCTTTTGAAGAATATAAACCCGTCTGTATGACCAATGAGCTATCCAAGTGCGATGACCAATCAGTTATTAACGGCTATGACAATGCGATTCGTTATACCGATTACTTCTTGAATAACGTGATTGATACGCTAAAAACTTACGAGCCCGATTATGATGTGGTAATGGTATATATTAGCGATCATGGTGAGAGTTTAGGTGAGAATAATATCTACTTGCACGGCCTGCCTTACTCTATAGCACCCGCTGCGCAAAAGCAGGTGCCTGTCATTATTTGGTCGCCTACTAATAATAGTATTGATAAAAACAGCCTTATGCTTGATAAGCCAGTATCACACGATTTTATTACCCCAACTTTACTTCAATTTTTCGGTATTACCACCGACGAGATGCTATCAAAACCTACTTTTTTCCAGTATACCCATTAAATTATTTTTTATCCGCCTCACGCTTTTTATAGAGTAGTAGCCATTATGTATAAAATACTTATTATTGAAGACAATCCCGATATCGTCGCCAACATTTACGCTTTTTTTGAGCCTAAAGGCTTTGAGTTAGACAATGCTCATAATGGCATTAGTGGCTTAACGCTAGCTTCAAATAATCGTTATGACGTTATCTTACTAGATGTGATGTTGCCTGGCATGGATGGCACCAAATTGTGCAAGGCGCTTCGAGAGGAATTGCATAATAAAACACCTGTGCTCATGCTGACGGCACGTGATACGATTCTGGATAAAGTCACAGGTTTTGATAGTGGCGCTGATGATTATTTGGTCAAGCCTTTTTCGCTCGTCGAATTAGAATCCCGTATTAAAGCTTTGATTCGTCGGCATCAAGACGATCATTTTCAACATAATATTACCGTTGGCAAACTGTCTTTAAATACCGATGAGCACACGGTTACTCGTGAGGGTAAATCACTCAAGCTCACGCCAACAGGGTTTAAAATACTGAATACCCTGATGAGCGCCGCACCTCGAGTCGTCAATAAGAATGAGCTTGAGGAAAAATTATGGGGTGAAGATATACCTCACAGCGATGCTTTACGTACGCATATGCATAGTGTGCGCGCTCAAGTTGATAAACCGTTTATTGAGCCGATGATCATGACCATAGCGGGCGTTGGCTATCAGATTATCAACCCTGATAAAGTCTAAAATTTCACAATACGATTTACAGATTAGAGTCTATTATAAGCAGTCATATCTATATTTTTTCTTACGCTATCTATTGCCTTACACTAAATAAGCGTCTGCCATGTTCACTATAGACTCAATCGCCAATAAGTTTCGAATCTCCTATTTTGTATTCGCTTTATTGCTTTGCACGGCTTTCGTCAGCATTTTTATGTATGCTGAGATGCGAATTGAACAGGACTTAGTGAAAGGGCGACTTTTACAGCAGCTACAAATCAGTCAAGAAAAATGTGGTGAACAGGCTGTTTATACAGCAAATCCGGGTATTAAAATTTATCGTTATGATAGTGCGCCTGAGAATTTAAAAACAATAGCCAACGGAACCGTTCAAGAAATGCGAGTAACCGTAAATAATAAAGCGGGTAAAACTGAAACTAATCTGCATTTTTTTGCTTATCCACAAAATGAGCAAAACTATATTTTGACCTACTTAGAAGGGTCTGAAATGGCGATGGAGAATTATCCTGTTTTAGCAATCTTTGAGAATCTAGAAGATATATTTGCTGATGCACTAAAAATTGCGGTCCTTTTGAGCTTACTAATCGCTGCGCTATTCTCTTATTTATCCTCTAAGCAAATCATCAAGCCTTTATTAGATCTAAAAAAAGCGGTAGAGACCGATCATCAAAATTTAACCGAATTAACCCACCTACCCTCAGAAATTGGGGTGTTAGCACGAGCGATTGATGAGAAAAATAATAACCTTGAGCAGTATCTAAAGCGTGAGCAATTATTCACAGGCGATGTCAGCCATGAATTGCGTACCCCTTTAACCATAATAATGGGCGCATCCGAGGTATTAGCCTCCCAATTAGCGCACGACAGCTATTTAAGCGAATTTACCAACCGTATCAACACGACTGCAAAGGAGACCACTGAGATTATCAGCGCCTTATTACTACTCTCTCGTGCCCCTGAAAAACTGGATGCCCCGCAAACCTCTATTAATAGTATTGCTATAAATGAGGCGCAGCGCTTAAACTATCTACTCAAATATAAGTCAGTCACTTGTACAATAATCGCTGAACAAGTGTATTTTACAAACGTGCGTCCTGAACTGCTAAAAATGGCGCTAGGTAACCTCATTAAAAATGCCTTTCAATACACAGATGATGGCGAAGTCATCATAACTATCGATAGTGACAAAATAGTCGTTACTGATACGGGTCTTGGTATTCCTGAGAGTATGATGCCGCTGCTGTATGAGCGCTTTGAGCGTTTAGAGCATAGCAATACGGATGGCAAAACGGATGGCAAAACGGATGACAATTCGAGCACAGATAAGGCATTTAGTAATAAGGTTGAAGGGTCGGGCTTAGGACTTAGTATCGTGCAGCGTATTATGACGCATATGGATTGGGAATTAACCCATCAAGCCAATAAAACTGGGGGCAGCAGCTTTAGTATTTATTATCGTTAAGGCTATCGAACGATAAGCCCAATTATATAGCTTTAGTCAAAGCAGTAGCCGACACCTCAATAGCACAGGTGTTAGTTACTGCTTTTTGGTTTGTCCAGTATTTAGGTATTAAGCTTAGTAAAGACGCTATATCAAAAGTCTAAAACCCGCAATTGCCCTACTTAAGCAACGGTATAAATTTAATTTCAGGGTTTTATCTTAACGCTTTCTTAACGATACCAATCTTATAATGATACCTAAGTGCTAACCAGTGCCCTCCTACACTGGGATCATTACAACAAGAATTATATCGGTGATTGCACTTTTTATTTTATTCCCAAAGCTTGCCATACCCTCTAACTTTAATGACTATTAAGCAATCAACATGAGTACTCGCAAACCTACTATTCTCGATAATGAAGCCGCAGATTTTGATTATAAACTTAAAGAAACAACTGGCTCTCTACTGGTAGCTGATAGCTTTGCGAGTGAAGTTAAAGGTAAAAAGGGGCTGTCTCGTATTTTAAAAGCGACGGGCTACTCGATAGATGGTTTTAAAGCGGCTTATAAATATGAAGCGGCCTTTAGGCAAGTTATTTGGCTTAACTTTTTACTACTTATCGTTTTAATATTTATGCCTTTTGCTATCTATATAAAAATGCTGCTGTTAATAGTTTCGTTTCTATCGCTTATCGTCGAGCTATTCAATACAGGTATCGAAGCCTGCGTTGACCATACTTCTACAGAACAACATCCGCTCGCTAAAATAGCTAAAGATGTCGGTTCTGCTGCCCAGTTTTTGGCGTTATTGCTATTGTTTGTTTTATGGCTGATGGCATTATTTAACGTCTTATAGCGAATAGCACTTGAGGTTTTGCAAATTAATATATTGAAAGGTATTTCAATGGCATTGGAAAATAACTCATCTGATTGGATGTGGCTTAAGCTGCTTTGCTTAACGATCATTACAGCGTTAATCTTTGAACATAGCCAGTTTGATATTCACATCAGCGAGCTTTTTTATACTAATGGGCAATGGCTTATACAAAAGGGCGCACAGCCTTATGCTTTCATCTTTTATGATGCTCCTAAAGCATTATTGATTTTGCTAGCCCTCTACTTAATCACTGTGTTAATTATTAAATACAGACAGCCTTCGAATAATGTTTCTATCATCAAGAATAGAAGTATCAATCAATTTATGGTTCCCTTTTCAGTACGTGAAATAAGCTACCTACTGATTATTCTTATCGTCGTACCTTCTACTGTTGCCCTATTAAAGAGTGTCACTCATGTCAGTTGCCCCAATCATTTAACGCTGTTTGGTGGGGACTTACCTTATCTGAATATTTGGCAAAACATAACCGCTAAAACCGATTCCAAATGCTTCCCAGCCGCCCATGCCAGTGCAGGGTTCTCTTTATATGGCCTGGCTTTTTTACCTAGTCTACACAAATATCGCTATAGGATATTTACAGTAGTGACTGTTTTAGGCTGGACGATGGGGCTGTATAAAATGAGTTTTGGCGATCACTTTTTTAGCCATACGCTGGTATCAATGCTGCTGTCACTGACAACAACTTGTACATTTGCCAGCTTCTTATTCAAAAAAGCAACCATTTATGAAGGCAGAAACATTGAGTCTAATACTTTGATAAGTTGATAACTACATTTATTATTAACACCTATAATCACACGTCATAATACTTAAGCTATGCATAAAATATTAGATGGTTCTATTTAGGGTATACCCCAAGGGAACCAGCTATTTCACCACTCAAACGTATTAACAGACCACTTAAAACAGACTGCTATAATGGAACCACTTATAACAGACTATTTTAGGTGTTTATGTTTATCAGAGCGTATCTACGAGCGTCTACCAAAGAACAAGACGCTAAGCGTGCCAAAAGCGAACTCATAGCATTTGCCAACGATCATGGCCACAAAATTGCTGCCTTCTATGTCGAAAACGAATCAGGAGCTATTTTGGTGCGACCCAAGCTTATGCAGCTGATTGAAGATGCTCATAAGGGCGATGTGATCTTAGTTGAGCAGATTGATCGCTTGGCACGTTTGAACCAAGCTGATTGGGATACGCTCAAAAGAATGCTATCAGAGAAAAAGCTCTCTATCGTATCAAAAGAGCTGCCGACCTCATATATGGCGCTTCAACCTGAACGCAGTACTGAGTTTATGAGCAGTGTATTGCAAGCCATTAACGCGATGATGCTAGATATGCTCGCAGCCATTGCTCGAAAAGACTATGAGGATCGCCGTAACCGCCAGATGCAGGGTATTGCTCGTGCTAAGGCAGAAGGTAAGTATTCAGGACGTAGGAAGGATATCGAAAAGCGCAAGATTATCGCCAGTCTGCTCAAATCAGGTCATAGCTATTCTGAGATACAAGGTATGACCAAGTGCTCACGGCATCTGATTGCTGATGTGGCCAAGGAAAGACCGAAGATGCTCAGTACTCATTAAGTGGTTCTACTACGGCAGTCTACTATAAGTAGTCTGTTAATTGATTAATAAGCCTTTTTAGTTGGTTCCGCTGGGATATGCCCAAAACATATATGCTAATACTATTAAAAAAATAGAACCCACTTAATCAGATCAGTAACGATTCTAATTAAGTGAATTTAGTGCCTATCATGGGTGCAATGATTTGCCAAAGTGATTGTTTGATATCTTAGCGAATCAAAATGACTGGCGACAGCGTCTTAGCAATGATCTTTGTCGTAGTACTGCCAACAAATAGCTGTTGGAATTTAGAATGGCCATAAGCACCAATGACAATAATATCGACCGCATTTTGCTGCTGAAAAGCCAATAATCCATCAACAGCATCAGAGGCAGTTAAATGATGCGCTTCTACTGTAAAGCCTGAAGTTGTTAATTTCTCGGTAGCCATTACTAAACTGTGTTTGGAGGTCGCATCATCATTACCTATCATGACGATATGCCCTTGCAGACCTTTTAACAGTGGACTTTTCGCAATCATATCAACGGCTTTAATGGCTGTTTTACTGCCATCAAATGCTATCATATAAGAATTGGGCGTTTTAAACTTCTCTGAGCAAATCAACACTGGCACGCTGGAAGCGCGCGCCACAGTTTCGATTTGACTACCGATATTGATTCGGCTGTCTTTGTGATCTTCGCCGCGTCGTCCCATAACGATGACACGATTTTTGCTATTGAAGTGCTCAATCGCTGGCAGCAGTTTGCCGTGACGTTGATAGATTTTCACATCCACGCCATTAAAGCTACTTTGAATGTGGCTTTTTGCATCTTTCACCAAAGCATTACTATAGCTATTCGCGACTTTTGCTCTTTGCTCGTCCAGCTGCGTAAGTTCTTCTAGCAGAAACTGACGACTATTAATGCCTATTGCGCCTGATAAATCGCGTCTGTTTGAAGCAGGAACGTCACTGACATGTAGTAAGCCTACTGGTAGATTCAATCGGCTCGCATACCATGCTGCATAATCACAAACTGACTCCGTTACGGCTGAACCATCGATACACGCTAAAATATGCTGTTCTGTGTTCATAATTTGTCCTTAAATTTTAATTTGGAGTGTCCACTTCACCAAAACGAATAGGCTTTATGGACACTATTATTAGTAAATACTATTAATGAGCGCCCAAACTCTGCTCAGCGTCAGGTTTGTCATGAACGCCGAATTTTTCTATCATCGCTTGGCTTGCTTCATTCAGACCGATTAGTTCAACCTCAGTACCTTCACGGCGAAACTTAATAATCACCCGATCAATCGCGGCAACGGCTGTCACATCCCAGAAATGCGCTTTTGATACATCAATGACGACCTTGGTTATAGACTCTTTCACATCGAACGACTCAATCAAGCGCTCTGATGATGAAAAGAACACTTGACCATCCACTTGATAATAACGCGTTCGTTCTGCTTCATCTAATTGCGTATGCACGCTCATATAGCGTTCGATTTTACTGGCAAAGAATAGAGCTGATAACAGCACACCAATTAATACGCCATATGCTAAGTTATGAGTCGCAACTACCACAGCAACGGTGGTAATCATAACGATGTTACTTTGCAGCGGCTTGGTCTTAAGCTCCTTAAAAGAACCCCAGTTAAACGTACCTATGGCAACCATAATCATTACAGCCACTAATGCTGCCATTGGAATAATCTTTAACCAATCACTTAAAAATACAACGAGAAGTAATAAAAATACACCCGCCACTAATGACGATAGACGTGTGAAACCTCCTGATTTTACATTGATGATAGATTGACCAATCATCGCACAGCCTGCCATACCACCGAAAAAGCCACTGACGATATTGGCAATACCTTGCCCCTTGCATTCTTGGGTACGATCACCTTTGGTATCGGTCAAGTCATCCACAATGGTCATAGTCATCATAGACTCAAGCAAACCAACGATAGCGAGACTGATGGAATACGGCAAAATAATCAGCAAGGTGTCTAGATTCAGAGGAATATCAGGTAGCAAAAATATCGGCAAGGTATCCGGCAGTTGTCCCATATCGTTGATGGTACGTGCTTCTGCACCTAAGAAAATAGCGATCGCTGTCACCAATACAATACTGACCAGCGGTGAAGGAATCATCTTACCGATTTTGGGAATGTACGGATAACCATAGATAATGATTAAGCCCAGCGCCACCAGACCATAGACGTGGACTAGATTTGAGCCTGCTTGCGGCATAAGCTCCGGAATCTGTGACATAAAAATCAAAATAGCCAAGGCATTGATAAAGCCAAGGATGACAGATTGCGAAACGTACTTCATCAAATTACCCAGCTTCAAAAAGCCAAAGATAATCTGTATCACCCCTGTCAAGACACTGGCTGCTAGCAAATACTGCAAACCATGCTCTCTCACCAGCGTGACCATGAGTAATGCCATCGCGCCGGTTGCGGCTGAAATCATCGCCGGACGTCCGCCAACGAAAGCAATCACTACGGCAATACAAAATGAGGCGTACAATCCAACTTGGGGATCAACACCGGCAATGATCGAAAAAGCAATGGCTTCAGGGATAAGGGCTAGAGCGACAACCATACCAGCTAGGACATCGCCTCTAACATTGGATAACCAATGTTCTTTAATAGTAGTTAACATGTTTAACTCAGTTTTTATGAACTGCTTTAGTCTGTCAATAATCGCGATATCTAAGATAAGAGGTATCTAAAATAAAAGGTCTGACACACTCTCAGCTAGGCATAATGCCTACCAATCAAGGAATGTGAAAATGTGAAACATCATATTTAGCGAGTTATTGTCATAAATTGCTTTTAATAGCTTGCTTATAATGACTCGATAGATAAATCGATTATAGATACAAACATTAAAGCAGTGCGTGTGCACAGGAAAAAGCGTAAAACGCTCTATGACAGAAATTGCTATAGGGAGCAATTATTTACTTAGGAGGGGGTCAAACAGTTAAGGCGGAATATTCATCTTTGTAGTAAACGACTTATTTAGATTAAAGGAGTAATATTTCTCGTGATTCTAACATACATAGCACCAGTCAATAAAAATATCTGGCTATTATTCCCATAACAGTACTTATAGAAATCAAAAATAAGCTAATTCACTCTCGAAAAACTCACTGGATGTACACAACGAAGTACACCGATGTTGCTTCAATAACTCAAACTATTGCTATCATTAGCATACAGTCCAAGATTCAAGTCCTCACTAGGGTACTGAATCTATAGACTGTATGAATACATTATTACAAGGTGATGTAATGTTACTAATAGAGCATATCTCACCTTAATCTAAGTCTTTATTTATTGTCGCTTGCATCCTCTCAAGCTCTATCGTTAATGCACCAGTCTTTTCTTGCTCAGCGCTATAGCTGGCCGATACCGTTTCATACTGCTTAAGCAGCAGCTGGTGATCTGTGTTTAGTGCCGCTTGCTGTTGCGTCAGCTGCTCATGAAGTCCTGATAGCTTGTTACGCTCAGCGACTATGGCCTTTAACTCGCCTTTAACCTCTGCAGTAGCGGTTGCGATCTCGTTGCGCTCAGTGGTGACTGCTTTTAACTCTGTCTTAGCTGCTTCAAGTTCTGCACTTAAACGGGCAACCTCTGCTTTGTCACTCTCTGCTGTAGCTTCAAGCGTGGCCACCTTCGATATGTTGGCACTCAGCTCTTTTGATTGCTGATCAAAACTGCTACGCAGGTCACCAAGTTGGGCCTGAGCTGCCACTGTTTTAGCTCGTTCAAGTTCTAGCTGGTGCTGAGTATCGCTGAGTGTCTGTGTCAGCACATCCCGTTCAGCAGTCACTTGAGCCGCGGTGATAGCCGTTGCCTCTGCAGTTGCTGTGACCTCATCGAGCTGTTCTAACAAATCAGCCTGCTCACTCTCTAGGGTCTTAACCGCCTCTTGCGCCTCGTCTGTCTCAGCTTGCGCCTTGGCCTTAATGCTCTCTAAGGCCTCACGCTCTTTAACCAACCGATCATTGGCAATATCAATAGCCGTCTGCCACATATCTGCACCAAGCGTTTGTAAGCGTTCAGCAATGCTACTTGGTAGCTCAACCTGTCTTAGCTGCTCTTCTTGTTGGTTATCCTGACGCCAAGACTTCATGGCTTCACCGATGGTCGTGAATGATCCACCACCCAGCGCCTTACGCACTTCGGCTAAAGTAGGTTTGATACCTTGTTCGTGCAGTTGATCAGCAATAGAATGAATTTGCTGTGTAGTAATGGCCATAATTATTGTCCTTAATTTTGTATGAGTAAATATGTAGCGTTTGTAGTATGTTGTATATAGTATAATACAATATACAACATACTACAATATAGAATACAAAAAAACCTCGGGTGATTTGAGGTGTCTTTTAATGTATTGAGTTGATGGTTGGCCGCAGACACGGATAGAGCATTAGTATTTGCCAAATGGTGAGGTTGGTGCGATAGTTACTCACTGAACGTTCTGAACAGTTGCACTGTACAGGTGTTAAAAACGTACTTGAACACTAGGTGAGCAATGAACATATCGGTGACAAAAGCAGCGAAACAGTGGGGTGTGTCGAGAACCACTATTTATCAGAAGATTAATGATGGCGAGCTGTCCAGAACCGCTGACAAGAAAATTGATACCTCAGAGATGATCCGAGTGTTTGGTGAGCCTGCTACTAAAAAACGTACTGAACAATCAGTGAACACTAGCAATAGTACGTCCGTGAACAGTCAAAACGTACAGAACAGCACAGCACTTGAACACCAGTTAGCACTTGAAAAGATGAAGAATGAACACTTAGAGCAGCAAGTCCGTGATCAAAAACAGCTGATAGCGAATTACCAAGAGCAAATAAGTCAGCTCAACAAAACACTAGAAAAAGCCAATGCCAGTATTCATGACTTAACGCAGATCCGACTGCTAGAGTTTAAAGGTGCTGACTCTGAGCATAGCGATCAACAATCACCGTTAGAGCCAGAGCCGCTATCTGAAAAAGAAGCCGCAGCTGCGCCCACACCTACCAAGAAAAAGAAATGGTGGAGGCCTTAATTGTTTAACAACACCGTCAAACGACTATGGCCTTGGTCCACTGTATGAGCGCTGCGGAGTCGGCACCTCTACTTTAGGTGCGTTATCTTGCGGCTCCTTAGAGGTCACATGGTTATTAACAAGCGCTAAAGGCTCAGGCGCTTTGATATCACCATATAACTTCTCGTGATACTCTTTCTTGATCTCCATACCTGTAGTCCACGTTTTTAAGTCTCGATGACCGCGAGACTCACTCGTTCTCTCATAATCTCCTTGACGACCCTCAATAAGGTGCGCTTGCTGCGACAAAGCCTTAAAATCCTTCTCATAGATAGTGCCTTTGAGCCTAACATTTCGTGTCATAGCAGGATGCGCCACGCTGATACTACTTTTGGTTGCTCTCTTAATGGTTAATCCCATACCTTCTAGCGCATAACGCACACTGCTGCGGTTATTAAGACTGCCCTCTGCTAGGCTATGCCGCATTCTTCGATCAATGGCTTCTTTCAGAGCAAAAGTGCTCTTAGGGTTGGCAATGATCTCATTATCTTCTTTTTCCTGCTCCTTCTCTTTAGACTTAGGCGGCCTATCATATGGAGTTGGCCGTGGCGCATTATTCACATAAGGGTTGATTAGCCGCTTACGCTCTGGGTCATTAGGATCTGTTAGGTCATATTCTTGATTGATGATGTTCTTAAACGCATTGACTCGTACCAGATCAGCGCCAGCATAAAATGGCTGCAGCCGCTTACCACTTCGTAGCTCTTGGCAAGGGATCACAAAATTTAGCTCCAGCCGTCCACCCTTATCAGTATGTTCAACCCACAATATATCGTACTGATCGGGCTCAAGCCCTACAAACAGTGTCTCTTCAAAGCGCTGCATAATGTCTTTTTTCTGCTTATCAGTAAATTGTGTCGCATCTTCCGTAAAAGATAATACCCCTGACTTATACTTTTGCTTGAATGGTGTGGTATTAATCAGCTGCTCAGTGAGCCTAGGATCGCCGTAGAGCACCTTTGCACCCTCCCTAGGGGTATCCTTACCGCCCAATAAGTAATTAAGCGGCCCTGCGCCTGATCCTTGCCCTCGCCTAAAGAATTTAACAATCATGACTCACCTCGCAAATGCTCATTAAGCAGCGCATCGATAGACACCCTAATCGCTTTAATCTGCTCAAGTACGTTTTCATCTAATGCCTTATCGATGTTAACGTGCTTAGTAACCTGATTGAGGTTAGAACCAATACGGCCAAGTGCGCGAACCAACTCAGGGTCAGCGGGCTTCATTGGGGTTACCCCTAAACCTAAATCACGCATCCATCCTGCCATCGTCGTTCCTTGTTGTCGCTTTTTTAGCGCAGCCAACTCGTCCTCAGTGACTCGAATCGCAATCTCTTTAGTCCTTTTTTTACCGCTAATTGGTGGCATAAGACTGGCTCCTGTTCTAGGTATAGGGGTGGTTGGGGGTCAAGGGGGCGATAGCCCCTTTGTCAGCACCTAAGAGAGGATATTGTAGCGAAGCGGAAATAGCCCCCTCTTAGGACTGCTGGCTTAAAATAATATCATAAATGTGTATATATGATAGAAAATATATGTCTATATATAATGAAAGATATATGTGTATATATGATAACGACATATGTCTATATATAATATAATTAATGTCTATATATACTTATATCTATGTCTATACATACGCTATATACTAAAAAAATAAATGTGTATATATGCAAATACTGAGGTATGATCAGCACTCTATAGAAGCAATAAGGAGTAGTTATGAGTGAAGTGCCGTACTCTAAACGCAAGGTAAACATGATGCGAGTGAACGCTATAAGAAAGGAGGGATCTATAGCTAAGAATTTATTTATAGCCTTTATTAGCGGTGTTCATATTCTGGATTTTGATAGCGAAGATGCTAAAAATTACCCTATAGACTACTACACATTTAAGAAAATAATAGAACATACACCAAGCATCGAAAAGCTTCACGATCAGATAAACACCTATCGAGCAGCTCAAATATTGGAACTACTGGGTACGAGTGTTGACAACAAGAAACTGAGTTTTTTAACGGCACATAAAGATCCGCTTAGTAACACGTCAGCTCAAGAGATACTAGATATTATCAAAGCAGACTTGAACAATTACAAATTGCTCCTAGATGCGTTTATTTGCTATAGGCATCGTAAAGCTGTAAGAAATTTACGACTCAAAGTCAAAAAAGAACTTGGTATAACTAACGAAGAAGTAAAGGCCTATAAGATATACATGAAAATACCTGATAGCCTTCGACCTTTTATTAATAGCTATAAAAAGCAGCAGCAAGAAAAACAGTAAAAATTTCAAAATTTTCTTTTTTTTTTTTTGAATCTTTCCTCTCTCTCCCTCTTAATCAGTGTGCCCACTAGAGTATGCCCACAGCGTATGTCCACATAAGCAGCAAGGGCAACAGCGCCTGAGCTACTCCTAAAGGGCTCCGCGCTGTTGCCCTTGCTATGTGGACAACCCTGATGGACAACTCTGTGGACAACTGCTTGGAGGGAGAGAGGTTGAAGTTTCGGCAACACTCACCCTAAAGCGCCCACAAGTAAAAACTTGCGAACCCTTTAGAGTATTGCCCTGACAACTGCCTGTCGGTCGATCGGCATCGTCTCGGGAAGTCATCACTGTATCAAGCTGACTCTGTTATGATTACGGCTGATAGCACCGCCTAGACACGCTCATAACCGCTATACGCTTCCTAATGCTAGCAAGGGCAATACACCCAATATACCGCTTCAAAAGACAATATAACCTCTCATTGCGTTGCTTAATATGTCTAGTAACCCCTGTCTCAAGCTTTCTTGTCACCCACGCAATGCAGTCGTCACTGAGGCCTGCCACCCATTGCTAGGGAACAGATACAAGGCGTTGGTAGGATGAAGGTAACGAGCAAATAGGCGGTTTTATTGAGTAAGATTGGTAACTTACGGTAGTAATATGAGTGATTTGATTGCAAATTAGCCTAGACTTGGCTTAAAATAGACCCTAATGGGCTTAATTGCTGGTCAAATAACGCTGTATCAGAGCTTATTTGGTCGTTACAGTCGTTCCCCAACGTCTGTAACCGTTAATGAACATTAAACGATAAACCCCCCTATTACGTCAAGTAGTAGGGGGGTTTATTTTTTGTTTATTAATTATCATTTTCATATCTTAAGACAAGATCCAGTTTTTATCTTACACAAAGTGAATAACCTATGTTAAAATCCGGGAATAAAACAGGATATTTTAAAAGTAGGTTACTATGAAAGACACTCAGCAATATGTTATTGAGAAACGTAAGTCATTAGGCGTTTCTCAAAAAGAATTAGCATTGTTATTAGGGATGAAAGAAGCAGGTGAAAGGACGGTTCGTGGCTGGGAGAACGGTGAGCACAAGCCTTCTGCTACAAGGTTAGCGAAGCTAGAAGCACTTAACAATAGCCATCCTTTTGAGCATAGCAATAAAGATAGTGACTTCACCTTTATTGATTTGTTTGCAGGTATTGGTGGTATACGTCTGCCGTTTCAAAAACAGGGCGGTGAGTGTGTTTTCACCAGTGAGATTGATAAACATGCTCAAAAGACCTACTTTGCTAATTATGGAGAGTACCCAAGTGGGGATATTACCCAAATTCAAGCCAAAGACATTCCAGATCATGACTTACTCTTAGCTGGTTTTCCTTGCCAAGCGTTCTCACAAGCAGGTCTAAAACAAGGCTTTAAAGACACACGTGGCACTATGTTTTTTGAGATTCAGCGAATTTTGGCTGAAAAACGTCCAAAAATGTTTTTATTAGAAAACGTGAAGCGACTCAGAACTGATAAGAAAGGGGAAACCTTTCAAACCATCTACGATATTTTGACTGGGCAGCATAAGGACAGCATACCTGATGATGTTCCTATGAGTGAAGAAGCGCGAGAGGCTCTATCTCATAAGCTAAATTATTGGGTAGGATATGCTGTATTGAGAGCTGCTGACTTTGGTGCGCCACAAAATAGAGAGCGTATTTTCATCGTAGGTTTTAATAAAGATTATTTTGATAAAATCGAAAATTTTGACGAGCTATTTAGTTTCCCTGAGCCTACTCATAGCAAGACCCGTGTTGGGGATATATTAGAGGATGTGCCAGCTGATGATACGGTCTATACCATATCTGATAATCTATGGGCTGGTCATCAAAAAAGAAAAGACCAACACATAAACAAAGGTAACGGCTTTGGTTACAGCTTATTTAACCATGATAGTGCGTACACTAATACCATTAGCGCACGCTACTATAAAGATGGTTCTGAGGCGTTGATAGACCAATCGCAATATGGGAAGAACCCAAGAATGCTAACTCCCCGAGAATGCGCTAGATTACAAGGCTTCCCCGAGGAGTTTTTGACTGACGCAGTATCTAAGACTCAAGCATATAAACAGTTCGGTAACTCTGTATGCGTTAAGGTCGTTGAAGCAGTAGCGGAGCAGATGATCTCAACATTTCACAAAGCTGAGGCCATTCAAAAGCAGACTGATTTATTGGCTGTTGTCTAAAGATCCTGGAAATGGTGGATAGGTGCGGGTAATTAACGAGTCCCAATGGTTGTTATTAGCACGCCATTGGGAATAGTTACGAGCATTCCCTACATACATGCCACTATCAAAAAATACTACGCCCTGCTCAACAAGCTTAATCCAATTATCGAAGATCATTGGCTCACCAAAAGCGATTTGGTTGTAACAGCCGTTTTTGTCTTTATTACACTTAAACCAACCATGATGGCCGAACTTCTTTGTGAGCTTATCGTTTAAGTTATCTCTATCCCAACGGGCTAAGATGACTCCCTCTTGCTGTAGGTTTGGTGGGACTATATTTTCTTTATCAGGACGAGGATCTCTTGAATAGTTATAAACGATGATTATGTTCTTTGCATCATCAAAAACCATTTCTGAGCCATTATAGGTTGATGGAGAGTTAAAGTTAGGGATCGGACTACCTGACCATGAGTAACGTCCACCCTTTTCTACATTAGGTTTGCCAAACACTTCCATAAACTGCGTGCGATTCAGATCGACTTCTTTATCTTTGAATATATAGTAGTTAGCACTCCAATCTCCAAAAGTGGTCTTACTACCAGTAGAATTTTTCATCTCATAGCCATGTAAATCAGGCTCGTTATTAGCGTTTGCTGCTATACCCATCTGTCTTTCAAGCCAGTGCCCAGCCTTACCATCATGACGCTGATTAAATTCAGTGGTATCAGGCGATTTCCCATAAACATTCTGTTGAAAAAGCTCAATTATTTTCATTTCTTCATCTGAAATAGTGATTTGCATTGCAATAGCTCCTTAGTTAAGTTGGCTATTGTCGCAAATTATTAAGTCAGATACCTGTGAGAATTAATGGGTTGATAGACGTAGCTGAAAGGGCGCTATAGCCTAATAAGGATTCGAATAGCAGATTTAGGCGTCAAAAATCAATAAGCGCCTAAAATAAGATACTTGCCGTTATCAAGTTTTGTGAAATCGTTTTCACGAGCTAGAATGGCCGCAACCTCATTAGAATAATCGGGTGACTTCATCAACTCAGATCGAAAAAACTGTAGCAATTCCTCATCGCTTAGATCATGTTCCAAGCTGTCAAACTTTTCTTTCGCATCGGCACTGATGCCAATATCTGCATTACGTATCATGTTGATGATTTCGCTGGCATATTCTTTTACTTCACTACTAAGCTCGTAAACAACACCCGATGCATCCCACTCTAGAGCGTCATTAAAGAGCGGCTCCCAAGCAATAGACGCTGGGTCATTGCTTTCGCTTTGCACACGCTTATATTGGGTTAAAATAGCGTTAATCGCTTCTTCGCTAAAATCGCTTACAAGCTCATGCTGCCCAAATTCTGTAATAAAATCCTGCGTATTTAATTCTGATGCAGTGGTAGTCATATCTATAGTCCTTAATTTCGTCTTGATGTGTTTATTACAATCCTAATTCAGGATAAGCCATATCTGTAATACCCCAACGGAAATAACGAAACCGAATCCTTCTATCCAAAGTCATTTGTCATAACGCCCGTTATGGGAGCAACAATGGTTCCCTAGTGAGGACTTGAATCTTAGGGTGTAGGCTAGTGATAACAATAGCCTACATTATTTATAGCAGGTCAGTGTACATGGCAGTAAAACGCCCCGACTATATCGAAGGTTGATTTACTTGAGTCAGGCATCGCTGCCTGACAGGGTTAAAAGAGCATAAT
>NZ_LNDJ01000099.1 GCF_001444505.1 Psychrobacter piscatorii
ATAATTTTGCTTATCTAGGACAGCCCCTAAATTTATACAACACGGAGTATTTGATGCCACTTCAAATGGCTAGCGAGCTTAGATTTCCAATGGGCGCAACAACAGCTTTAAGTGATAATGCTGTAAATGATTTTATGGTACTACTTGGGAGAATTTCAGGGCCTACAAGTCGATACCAGATAGTTGAAGTATTAAAGCAATATTTTTGTAAAGCGTCGGGAAGTTACTATGCACGCAGCTCTTCTCTAGATTGGGCAGAATCTGACATGATTACTCAAGCATATGATGCAGCTAAAGACGCACCTAACTTTATAGCAGCTATATATGAGGCTTTAGAAGAACTAGAACGTAAAAATGCTGCTGTACCGAAAGTACAACATATTAATCAGATTTTGAAAAACAACAATGCTCAGTATGAAATTATTGGTGATCAATTAATCCAAAATGCAGGGAATGTGTCTACTCCAGAATTTAGTCAGTCCGTATCAACTACGGTAATGAGAGCTTTAGGTGATGCAAAGGCTTTGATAGGAACTGTAGATTCATCTAGCGCAATTGATCGCGCTCATACAGCGCTTCATGGTTACTTAGTACAACTTTGTATAGACAACAGTATCAATCTGCCAGATGATCCGACAGTATCTAAAGCTTTTAAAGAGCTTAGAAGCTTTCATCCTGCGTTACAAGCTTCTGGCAACAGGTCTGAGGAAATTACTAGAGTCTTACAGTCTTTTGCTAATTCAATTGATGCTTTTTCTACCTTAAGAAACAAAGCTAGTCTTTCCCATGTGAATGAACTTTTAGATGTGCCAGAAGCAACAGCTACAGTTAATGCAATGTATACTATATTTAGATATATACAGGATTCCATGCACAGAAAAAGTATTGAACTTATTTGATCTTGAAAGTAGATTTTCAAACCAAAAAAAACACCCAAACAAGTTGAGTGCTTTTTTATTGACGGCAAACTGTATATCAATTCAAAAAAACTGAGTTGAAAAGCTACTTAGATAAGTTTACGTAGTCTAAGATGGTAACAAGGCAACCGAGCGCAGATAGTACGTGTTTGTACATCTAGCGAGGTTAACACCATTACCGTTTAGAATACTTAAACGATTTATTCCCACTCAATCGTTGCAGGCGGCTTGCTCGACACATCATAAGTCACACGTGATACTTCAGCGATTTCATTCATAATGCGGTTCGATACTGTCTCGATCAAATCATATGGCAGATGCGCAAAGCGAGCCGTCATAAAGTCTACGGTCTCAACTGCACGTAGCGCGATTACCCATGCATAGCGGCGACCATCACCGACCACGCCGACAGATTTGATTGGTTGGAATACCGCAAAGGCTTGCGCGGTCTTGTCATACCAGCCAGAGCGCTCCAGCTCCTGCATAAAGATAGCATCGGCAAGACGCAGGATATCAGCGTATTCTTTTTTCACTTCACCAAGGATTCGCACGCCCAAACCTGGACCTGGGAACGGATGACGATAGATCATCTTCTCTGGTAGACCTAAAGTGATACCCAGTTTACGCACTTCATCTTTAAATAGATCGCGTAACGGCTCAACCAATTCAAACGCCAAGTCATCTGGCAAACCGCCAACGTTATGGTGGCTCTTAATGACGTGTGCTTTACCTTGATGTGACTTAGCAGATTCGATCACGTCTGGGTAAATCGTACCCTGTGCTAAGAACTCAACAACTTTACCATCGCTCTGCTCGCTCACTTGACGCGCACTATCAGCGAATACGTCGATGAAGGTTTTACCAATGATTTTGCGTTTTTTCTCTGGATCAGACTCGCCTGCTAGCGCATCTAAGAACAAATCTTCGGCATCAACACGGATGACTTTTACGCCCATATTTTCTGCAAAAACTTGCATGACCTGATCACCTTCGTGTAGACGCAAGAGACCATTATCCACAAACACACAAGTCAGCTGATCGCCAATGGCTTTGTGCAATAGTGCTGCAACGACTGAGCTGTCCACGCCGCCCGATAGTCCGAGCAATACTTGCTTGTCACCGATTTGCTCTTTGAGCTGCGCAATACGCATATCAGCGATATTGTCTGGCGTCCACTCACCAGCACAATCGCAAATCTGATGGACAAAACGACCTAGCAGCGCTTGACCTTGTAGGGTGTGCGTCACTTCTGGGTGGAACTGTAGACCGTAGTATTGCTTGTCATCATTAGCCATAATCGCAATCGGGCAGCTTGGCGTACTAGCAACGATGTCAAAGCCTTCAGGCGCTTCGATGACTTTATCACCATGGCTCATCCAAACGTTTAGCTTGGCAGCCGCGCCGTCAGTCTTGCTGTCTTCGATACCGTCAGTCAGCTGCGAGTGACCATTTACTTCGATGGTCGCCGCACCAAACTCATGAATATCACTGGCATGAACCTGCCCGCCAAAACGATCTGCCATCGCTTGCATACCGTAGCAAATACCCAATACAGGCACGCCTAGGTCAAACACCGCGTCATTGATACGCGGGCTGTTATCTGCATGGACGCTCTCAGGGCCACCCGATAAGATGACGCCTTTTGCGCCAAAATCGATGATACGCTGAGTGTCGATGTCATAAGGGAACATCTCACAAAATACCCCAGAATCGCGCACACGGCGGGCGATTAACTGACTGTATTGCGAGCCAAAATCGAGGATTAAAATGCGGTCTTGCTTGATAGTTGGCGTCGATGATGCGGTCGTCATAAGGTGAGTATCCATCAATAAAAAATTGGTGCTCTATTTTAACAAGTTTCGGGGCAATGATGGCGATTGACGTGCGGTTTATTCGCAACTATTTTATTAGTGACTTACATTTAGAATGGGTAGTCCTACCACTGCATACCAAATATGGCATCTCATGATCATTATATGGTATAAAAAGTATAGTACGATGACATGGACATTGTTATCGTGGATGCTGTTATCGTGCAAGTGTGCGATATGCGTGCGATATGGAAGGAACTTTACATTATGTTCGCGTTTGATCTAAACCTCAAACTGCTGGCCTATCACGCCATGCAGCTGAGTATCGCCTTTATCCTGTCGCTGCCCATTGCGCTCAATCGTGAGTTTCAAGACAATGGCGCAGGCCTGCGTACTTTTCCTTTGGTTACCATTGCCTCATGCGCCTTTATGCTGGTAGGGATGGACATCTACGACAGCCCCGACGCCCAAGCGCGCATTATGTATGGCATCATCACTGGCATGGGCTTCATTGGCGGCGGCGCGATTTTCAAAAACAAAGATGGCGCAAAAGGCACCGCAACGGCCGCAGGACTTTGGAACACTGGCGCGATCGGTATTTCAGTGGCTTACGCTCGCTACGAAATCGCCATTATCTTATCCGTAGTGGGATTTTTAATATTGCAATTTTCCACACCATTTAAAACCAAAGCCAAGCATAAAGACAAATCTTAATTCTTTCTACTCTTTGACTTGCCAACCATCTACTTTAGCTTCAGACAGAATATCATCTGCTAACCACCCCTTTTTCAGTAATCTTAACTTCAATTTACCACGCTACTCTCTTTTGATTACTTTCCTGCACGTATTTTAGCGCTATTAAATATTATTTATTTTACAGCCCTTGCTATTAAGTATTTTGACACAGGCCAATGCTCATAAAGGCTTGAAATCCCTTACGATAATTACTTGTTTTTTGTTGAATAATTTGGCTGTAACTTTTTGAAAGTAGACGTTAATTATCAATCAAACTTTGTTACATAATCATGTAGATTATAAACGTGGATGCCCAAAACACCAGTGAAACAGATGGGCAAGCGGCGTATTGCCTTGTGAAAAAATAAGCGATTTTAACAGCTTATACTATTGGCTTATTCACTCGACTGGTATTGTCACAGCAGGGTAGCGAGTAGACTAATTGTGATATTGCTATATTGAGACTCGGTAACACCATTAAGACTTGCCTGCCTCATAAATAGCCTTATAGGCAGATAATTGTTGGTTTTTTATAATAATGAAAGTCAATAACCCATTCAATAATAATGGTGCTACCGTATTTTTTATCGACACCATCAAGCCCTAACGCTTCTAAAAAAAGGATGAAGAAATGAAAGATATGGACTTCTTACCTCGCTCTGCTCTAAAACTTAGTACTCTCACTTTAGCCATTGCCGCCGCCTCTTTTGCCACTACCAGCACCATGGCAGCTGAATGTCTGCTCAATGATGCAAATGACACTACCACGACATTAGGAGCAACCAGTAACGGCGATAGCGCACTGGCTATCGGTGAAAATGCGGACGCACAAACCGACTTTTCTACCGCGATTGGTAATGAAACTATCGCTAACGGTACCGACGCCTTAGCCATTGGGACACTGCCAATGCAAATGGCAATTCAACCACTGCGGTCGGCGGTGAGTCTGTGGCGACAGGCCTAGGCGCGACCGCTATCGGCTGGCAATCTGATGCAAATGCAGAGCGCGCGCAAGCATTTTTGGCGCGCGGGGTGGGGTGACTTTTGCTTGGTAAGCAGTTGTAATACCGTATGACATTAGGGCGTGTCCCTAATTCAAGCGTTTATGACTAAATGGGCTAAAAATGGCTAAATCTTTGGTAAACGGTGTCAAATAGCTGGCCAATATCTTGATATTACCTGCGCTATTTTCCTTGTTTGCCTGCAATTTATCTCATTTTTATCACCATTTTTAAAATAGGGACACGCCCTAGCAAAACAATCTCGCTACGGCGGGATTTTTTTGTGATTATATTTCATTATTTTTCGCCAGTTATCCTTTTATACAGACTCCTCGTCTCTATATTTTCGGTGCTTAACTAAATTTCTTAAGTTAATGACTGAAAAACTTACGTAACATTACGAGATAGCGCAGAAACTAACACTTAATAATCAATATGTTACCAAGCTTTGTATTACTATGAATTTGTTCTCTCAAGCGCCAATTAAATATTTCATTAAAACCAAAGCGCTATTTGCTGGCCCTGTTTCCATCGTCCACAGCTCGATAACGATAAGAATAAAAGATTATGACTCCTTTAACGCCTGCGTCTCGTATGATGCACGGTGTGCAAGATACTGTTTTTGCGCCCGCATCATCTCAGTCGACTGCTGCCACGATTGCCTTTAGCTTCCAGCTAATGACACGAGCGGAGCCACCTGAGATTGTGATTGCAACCATTAAGTCGTTATTGGCTGTCAAACAGGCAGTGGATGAAATCTTAATTATTGATAATAACCATACGGATAAATCTCTTTATCAACCATTGGCCGCCTTTTGTGAATCGCTAGATGCCGCGCTCAACGTGCGCTTTTATCATATTGATGAGATTGCAGGCTACAAAGCGGGTGCGCTTAACTTGGCGCTGGCGTGGATGGACAGACGCTGTAGTCATATCGTGGTGGTGGATAGCGATTACGAAGCATTGCCGCATGCCCGTGAGGCGATGGTACAAGCCATTAACGACTATCCTGAGCATACACTATTACAGTTTCCGCAGTTTTATCGCAGCGCCCATCTTGAGGACATTCACAGCGAGCTAAATCATTACTTTAACCATCACCTATATCAGCCGCGCAATCGTATGCGCGCCTTATCGACAGGCACCTATGCGGTCATTCGCCGTCGTGATTTGCAGCAGCTGGGCGGTTGGTCGGGCGCATCAATCACCGAAGACGCGCAGATGGGAGTGCTCATGCATCAGCATGATATGCGTAGCGCCTTTATTCCTACAGTGATTGCAACAGGACTGCTGCCCGCAACCTTGTGTGATTTATTGGCACAGCGTCAGCGCTGGGTATATGGCAATATGCAGATTTTTTGTCGCTATCTTGCCACGCCATTGTTACGTCGTCTGCATCCGATGTATGCCGCGAGTATGGCGACAACCAAACACGGCAAAGCTGAGCAGCGCCGCTATCAGCGCGCGCACTTGTCGCAGCTTAGTGCATGGGTCAATGGCACAGGGATTTTAATCCTGCTTCAGCTTATCACCGTGATGGTAATGGCGCTCACCTTGATAGTGGGCCATGACAGCACATGGGCGTTACCGATTTTGGCTGTCATCTATACAGGTTACGGCGTATTTTTACTGCGCCGTTTATGGGCGTATTTGCGCGACCAAGCGCCACTCACCCAGCAAATGCAGCGCGGCTATCGACACACCATCGCCAAACGCATACGCACATGGCTGATGCATTTAAACTTTTGGGAAGTGGGTGCGCTGTGCTGGTTGCCTGTATTGTGGGGACGACAAAAACCCTTTGTGTGTACCCCAAAAATCGCTCCTGATGCCACGCAATCAGCGCTAAAGCACGCCAATCGCCGTGCCTTACCCAAATTACTATTGATGTTAAATGCACTCACTGCCCTACTAGTATCACCGCTGTCTGCGGCCTATTCCCCGATATTATTTGCCTGCGCGCTCACCGTCTTTGGTTTAAAACTCATTGCCGCAAGACTTGCCTTAGCCAATTACAGCGCTGCCAGTGAAGCCGAGTACCTGCTTTCTTTACCAGAACCATCAGCACCTTTTCCCTTATTAAATACAGAATATGTAAAACCACTAAACATTCAAAAAATGCCCTTTATCGAGACGACTGATCGCGTACAAGATAAGCAGACCATCAACTTTTAACCTTGATTTTACTTTTTATTTTGCGCACATTTTTGTACTGACTTTTATCTTTATTTTAAATAACAACAACCATAACAGCGGCGGCCATAACGATGACGAATAAACACCGCCATAGGAAATATTATGACCCCTTTATCTTTACCCACTGCTTCTGTCACGCCGCAAAAGCGACCCTTACGCATTGCTATCATTGCGCATTCTTTATACCCGATTGCTGAGCCTTACGCAGGCGGGCTTGAGATGATTACGCATCTGCTGTGTGACAAGCTGGTTGCGGCGGGGCACGAGGTGCTGCTTTACGCGCATGCTGACAGTCAGACGGAGGCGACCCTTGTACCGCTATTGTCGCGTCAAGAATTTGAGACGATGGTCTATCCAAATGAGCATGAGTCGGTGGCGATGGGGCGCGAGGAGATGTACCAATACCTCACCTATCAACATGCGCTACGCGATATCATCGAGCGTGACGGACGCGGCGAGATTGATGTGGTACACAATCACAGCTTGCATCATATTCCGATGATGATGGGTCAGGTCTTTGGCAAGCGCTTTTTTACCACTTTTCATACGCCGATTTTTCCGCATCTGCGTTTGGCATTATTGACCTTAAAATTGGGCACCGATACGCAATTTACCTCGATCAGTACCTGTCAGCAAAAACTGTTTGCCGAGTTTGTGCCATCTAAAGTGGTGTATAACGGTATTGATGTGGACTCTTTTGACGCGCAACTTGAGGCCATCGATGACGAAGTGTATCTGTGGTACGGACGTATCTGCCCTGAAAAAGGCACGCATTTGGCAATGCAATATTGCTTGGCGGCGGGCAAACGCCTGATTATCGCAGGCCCCAAAAGCAATGCACAGTATTTTGAGCAACATGTCGCGCCGTTATTACTCCAAGACAAGCAGCAAGGCAGCGATTTGCTCGATTATGTCGGTCACAAAACCAAAGCAGAGATTAACTGCTACTTGAGTCAAGCGACGGCGATGCTGTTTACCAGTACGTGGGATGAGCCGTATGGGTTGATATTGGCAGAGAGTCTCGCCTGTGGCACGCCTGTGATTGGCTTTGATGTGGGTGCGTGCGCGGAGATTGTCACGTCTGAAACGGGCATTGTGGTCGCTAAAGAAGACAAAGCCGCCTTTATCAAAGCCTTTGATAATATCAAAACCATCTCACGGGCGGCGTGCCGTGCGCGTGCCAAGTTATTTTGTGCCGATACCGCGATGGTCGATGGCTATTTAGACTTGTATTATCAAACGCTGACGCCAGAACAACAATCGCTGTCCACAGCGCAAAAGCCCAGTGCTGCCACGCCCAAGCATTTATCTTCGATGCCACCACCACAAGCGACGCCAAGTCTCGACACCTTGCCACAGCACGCCGAGGGTTAAGGGATGCGCATCGGCTATTACGCCCATCATCACGGCTCGGGGCATTGTCGGCAGGCGGACAAGCTGGCGGCGCTGTTGCCTGAGCCTGTGCGCGCGCAGTTCACGGTTTTTACCAGCGTGTCTGCGGCGGACTATAGCTTTAGCAATATCAGTGAAGCGCAAGTCGTCCGCCTCGCGCCTGAAGATGAGCGCGCAGACGATGTGCTCAAAGGGCGTGCGGGACAATATTGGCAGCCTGAGAGCTTACACTATTCCCCTGTCGGCAGTCGCGACATTCAAGCGCGCAGTTATCAGCTGATACAGGCACTAGACGCGCGGCAGATTGATCTGATGATCATCGATGTCAGTGTAGAGATCGCCATGCTGTGTCGCACGATCAGTATGCCCTATCTGTACGTGCGCCTGACTGGCGTGCGGGACGATACGCCGCACGTAGAGGCTTTTAAAGGGGCGCTGGCAATGCTTGCACCGTATCCGCGTGCGCTTGAAGCGATAGACACGCCTGCATGGATGCCAAAGAAAAGTCTGTATTTGGACTTTATAAGCACAGTGCCCAACACGGAGTTGACCCGTTCCGAGTTTTTGACGTTACTCAATAATTTAACAGACGATGCTACGCCGTATCGTGAGGGCGCGCCTATTATCACGGTGATTAAAGGCTATGGAGGACACCAAGCCATCGATGCGTGCCTGCCCACATTGCGTGAGCTATTGCCCGATGCCTTTATCATCTCGCTCGGTCCTATTGACGATGACATGCGCCATTTGGTCGATATTGCCACACAGGTCAAAGACGTGCGCCCCTTTATCATTCATAGCGATACGCTATTGATGGCGTGCGGGCTGAACAGCATCGCGCAAGTCTATTACGAGCAGACGCCCATTATCGTACAGCCTGATGCGCGCCCGCATGACGAGCAAGTCGCCACCGCCAATTCCTTGATTGCGCAAGGTCGGGCGCTCAGCTGGGATGATTTTTGTAAAACAATGCAAAATAATAACGGGCAGCTGCCTACGCCGACCGCTACCCTGCAAACAGTGCCTGATTTGGACACGTCGGCTGCCGCATTGATGCACAGCTTTGGCGACTATGACGATACCAAGGCATGGTTTTACGAGTGGCTGTTGCCCAAACTTGAGCTGCGTCCTGAGCGTTAATATTCATTTAATAATAAGAAAAACTAAGCCTATGATGCACCACGACAAAGCCTCCCCGAAGCGACCGACCGCGCCTGTGAGCGTCATCACTACCTGCTATGGACGCAACACGCACTTATACAATCTGCTTGCCGCGCTTGCCAACAGCAGTACGCCACCCGCCGAAGTCGTCATTGTCAATGACGACGCCGACCCTGAGCGCCTAAACGAATACGCGCTGAACATCGTACAGATTCCGACCACGAATGATGGCAACGATAAGCAAGCGCGCTTTGATATCGGGCACAATCGCAATATCGGCGCCACGCACGCCAGCCATGATGCGCTGATATTCTTAGATGTCGATTGTCTGGTTGCGGCGGACAGCATCGCTGGACTGTATAGCAAACTCATGGCGCACCCTGAGGCGCTACTGATGGGACAGCCCAAATATCTAACGCGCACGCTATCAACCGCCGAGTCGGCAGCGCTGGCAGCAGATATGCTGAATGATGCCGCGCTAGATGCGCTCTCGGTATATAACCCTTACCGTCCCAACTTTGCGCCCACAGAATCACTTGCGCCCGCCGCGATGACGCAGACCGAGGACTTTGGCGCGTTTTGGAGCTTGTGCTTTGCCATCACGCGCCAGCAGTTTGAGGCGCTTGGCGGCTTTGACACCGCTTATGTCGGCTACGGCGCGGAGGACACCGATTTTGCGTTTCGCGCCCGCGCGTGCGGCATGCCGTTTTATCTGACTGCCGAAATCGTCTACCACCAGCAGCATGGCGTCTGCCGTCCGCCGCTGAACCACTTGGACAGCATCGTTATCAATGCCAATCGTTTTTATGATCAGTGGCAACATTGGCCTATGGGCGGCTGGCTGGGTGAGTTTGCCGAGCTTGGCTTGATTGAGTGGCAAGCGGCGCAGACAGCACCGATTACGCTGCTGCGTGCACCTACAGAGAGTGAGCTGGAAAAAGCGCATTGTCCTGATGCGCCGTTTGTTTAAGTGTGGTTTTATTTGTGCGTGGTGGGCGAGCTTGGCACAAAAGTGAAAGCGCCCAAACATTACCTGAGCTCAAGCCTGCATGGTAAGCTATCTCCGATAGAGTAAGGGTATAGATATTAATGTTCAATGGTTATGACCGATTGAGCTTTGGTGTGATAAGTATTTTTAGCTTAGAAGTGGTTGAAAATTTAGACCATACTATTTTGTACAATTCAACATACATTCGCAGCTAGTTGTAGGAGAGTTGAAAAATTCCGAGGAAATGCACATCTTAAACTTTGTCCGAGTTTGCGACAAAGTAATTATAGTATTTTTGCGCCTCATCCTCTGAACCTAACGCAACGACAATAAGCATTTGAAGACCCCATACTGGACCTGGAGTAACCTGCTCTAAATCTAGATCTTCAGGATAAGCCTCTGGGTCTATTGCCATATCTAGGTTTACAAACCACCAAATCTCTATCTTTTTCAATAAACCGACCATTTCTTCAAAAGTTTCTGTGACATCAAAGTCAATCCCAGACGAAGCAAATGCTAACATTTCATGAGCTAAGGTGTTACGGCACCTTTT
Source organism: Psychrobacter piscatorii (assembly GCF_001444505.1). Classification (GTDB taxonomy): domain Bacteria; phylum Pseudomonadota; class Gammaproteobacteria; order Pseudomonadales; family Moraxellaceae; genus Psychrobacter; species Psychrobacter piscatorii_B. The sequence goes on from NZ_LNDJ01000099.1 coordinate 10,755, forward strand.
GATATACTCAAATTTCTCTAAATCTTCATCATCAATGGCACCCATATCTCGTAGCCACGTTAAAGATGCATAGAGTCGGCTTCTATTCAAGACAAGCACCTTTTCTTTATACTCAGCGCTAACAATCATTCCATTTTTATCGAACCCATTAGTAAAAAAGCCTTTTATCTTTTCAACAATACTATTCTTGAGCATCTCGAAGCCCATCGAAAATATAGAGGCTGTAATGATATTTTTTTTAAGCGTCCTGGGGTGAAGTACACGCTCCCATGATGCTTTAACTTTTTCATCCATGTTTGATCTCGATTAATAGAATCAATAGTTTGCTTGTTTCACTAGGTCAGCAATAAGGCATTGCCCATTTTCTCAATAATGTCTTAATTTCCCAACCTCTCAAACGCCATCACCATCCGCGCCAAACCCGCTTCTAACAGCATACGCGGGCAGGCAACATTGATACGCATTTTGAGATGTCCTTCCTCACCATATTTGATTCCAGCATTGAGCTCCACTTTCGCCGCACGTAAAATATCATAAAGCTGCTCGTCGTCTTGACTATATGCTGAGCAATCCAGCCAAATCAGATAGGACGCTTCTGGGCGCATGACTTTAATTTTAGGCAACTTATCCGCCAAAAACTCTAAGGTAAACTCAATATTGTCCTCAATATAGGCAAGCAGTTGCGCCAGCCATTCACCGCCCTCGTTATAGGCGCTTTGCATCGCGGCATAGGCGAACATGTTGAGCTCATACTCATCGTTTAGATGCTGCTGGGCGTCAATTTTTTCTATCAGCGCGACATCCTTAGCAAAAATCAGCGAGCCTTTAATCCCCGCAATATTAAATGTCTTGGTCATCGAGGTCAGGCTCACCACTTTGTGCTCATACCCTTGTGCCAATGTTAAAAACGGTGTAAAGGTATGCCCACGCAAGGTCAAATCCTGATGAATCTCATCACTGACGATTGCCACATCATACTTTTTGCACAAGTCTAGCACCGCATTCAGCTCGTCCGCCGTCCACACGCGCCCGCCTGGATTGTGCGGATTGCAGACTAAATATAGCTTCACATCATGCTCGATAATCTTGGCTTCGATATCAGCCAAATCTAAATGATATTTACCCTCGCTCTCTTGTAACGATGAGGTGATGAGCGTGCGACCATTTTGCTCAACCTTACTCATAAATGGCGCATAGATAGGATCATTGACCAGCACCGCATCCCCTACCTCGGTAAAGACGTTCATCATCAGCGCTAAGCTTGGGACGACACCCGGGGAAAACAAAATATTTTCTTTAGCAAGCGGTAACTCATAGCGACTGCCATGCCACTCGATAATGGCATCATATAGCGCATCAGTAGGTTTGGTATAGCCCAATATGCCATGCTGTACGGCTTGCTCAATCGCGTTTAAGATAGGCGGTGCGGCCTTAAAATCCATATCCGCCACCCACAGCGGAATCGTATCATCGCTATAGTGCCATTTAAGCGACCCCGTACCACGTCTATCGATGACCTCATCAAAGTTATACAACACCCGCATTCCCCTTCATTTAAAATAATGGTTCAGAGTACAACAGGAATGGCGTCATCAACAATCGCTTTATGCAGGATATATAAAGCCGCTATCTGATTATCAACATCACGCCTATCTCGTCCCTTTTAAAACCTGTTACTATTGGCTAATAGTGGTATACACTCAAAGCATCAATCAAGGAGACCGATGATGACGACACCAGAACAAAAGCCGCCTAAGGACACGCAAGCATACGTCTTGACCAAATCCGATATCGATAACACGCCTGAGACTAAGCATATCCACCAGTTCAATGAGCACGCTATCCGCCATACGGTGTCGCTCAGTGATATCGTTGGTCTGACCAAGTTTGGCCTGCACCTCGTACGGGTGGAAGCGGGAGATGAGACGACGACCCATCACTATCATGAAGAGTCGGATGAGTTCATTTATGTACTGTCAGGTGAGCTGTCGCTGCGCTATGGTGATGAGCATTATGAGCTGAGTGCTGGAGATTTTGTCGGTTTCCCTGCGCATGGCGCGGCGCACTCGATGCGCAATGAGAGCGATGCCGATGCTACCTACTTGATGGGTGGCAGCCGACCAGCGATTGATATTACCCTGTATCCAGAGATCGACCGTAAGATGTATAAGATCCATGGCAAAAAAGAGTATGTGGATTTGGAAGATCTGGGTGAGGTTTGAGCTGTATAGTGGTGAAAAGTAGCCAATCCTGCCATCCGCTATTATCTGCTTATCTAGGCGTGGCGAGGCTACGTTTTGGGTCATTCCTGTTTAGTCACGATACTGCCCCAAAACCTAGCCTTCGCAACACGCTTATCCAAGTAGGATAGGCGCTACTGTCAGGGCTAAAAAGCTTCTCAAAATGACTCTTGTATGATTACAAACTATTCATTATTACTTTTCTCAGAAGACAGCTCTTTAATAGCATTAATCAGCTTAGTTTCATTCTCAGCAATAGCGTTTTTAAATGCTTGGTAGCTTGTGACTTCTTGTGGAATTGCTAATTTAAATTTGTAGATACTGCCACCGAAGCCATTAAGTAATCCCATCTTCAAGTCTAAATTTGTCGTTTCACTTGGGGCAATATAGCCACCAATACTTGCTTTATATAAAAACAAATACGAAAGTAATTGGTTTAGGTCGTCACGATTAATTTCATTATTTTTCATACGCTTATATTTAGCGTCTAAAATAATACGACTGTCTTTAATAAAATCAGGATAACGACGCACGTTATTCCCTGAAAGCTTTTGAACATATACCTTGATACCACCTTGTTGAGTATTGTTAGTGGGATGGTCATATCCAATTGGATGTAACAGCGTGTTGAGGTACTCCTCCCATAACCACGCTCCATCAAACAAAATGCCATGAGCCTTATCATCGTTGTTAGCGTATTTCAGACCTTCATAACGTAAAATTTGCAGACAGATTTTTTGCAAGCCACTATATTCCATAAAGTAAGGATGGACAAAGGGCTTACGGTTAGTATTGATGATAGTATATCGATCGCGTGCATGATATGACGGCGTATGCTGGACAATCAGATTGATAAAATCAAGTGTTTCGCTGTCGCTATGTAACACACCTCTTAGGTTAGGTTGTTGTTTAATAAACTCTATAGTGTGTCGAATAAGCTGTGATATTGGGTTATCAAAACTATGCTCGCGCACACTGTAGGCAACGTTACCTCTAAACGGTAAGTTTCTCTGTACATGAGTTTTAATATCGATAGTACCTTTAAGGTTACTATCATTATAGGTTTTCTTTTGATACTCCTTATATAAGCCCTGTGAAAGGGCTTTTTTAAGAAAATAAGGAAACAAATATACCAAAAAATCAAATAGGTTAGTTTGATTTCGGCTATGTTTTAAGTCGAACAAGTTAATACACAATACTTTTTGCAGCATATAATGTAGAAAATAATCTTCTTCAATAACCTCTTCTTGATTGGATTGGGCATCACTATCGATAACAGAAGCCCGAGCAAAACGGGACTGAATTTTTAACTGTGTATCTTTCACACCAATAAAGCCCATGACGTTGCCTGTCTCTAAAACGGTCTGAAATTCATTCACCTTTAATTCAAAAGTTGGCCTACTGGCAATATCGTCTTCGTTGTCTTCAAAATGAGCGGGGAAAATCAATAAATTGGGGTATGCGGTCACTAGCTCGCCAATACTTTTACTAGCGAGTAGTGATAAATCAGCTATAACTTTATTAACGTTTGGCTCATTAGATTCTAAAATTAATGAGGTATTATCCGTCGTTACGATCATTACCAAACCCTAACTGTAGATTATAAGCATCTTTTAATCCTTGAATCTGTTGCTCAGCATCAGGATAACCACGTATATATTCAAAAAGTAGCGACTCTAAATGATATGTCCATAACTTATCAAAATCGCCATCATAGTTGGTAAGTTTTAGGAAGTAAGATGGGCCAACATGATAAGCAGAACTCAACCCTTGCACGGATTCGATAGTCTTGTTTAAATCCGTTAGGCGCTGTTTAGCTTCCTCTGCCCAATCATCAATTTGACCTTCCCACATAGATAGTCGATCTGCTGATTTAATTTCTTTCCATGCAAAACGGCGGCGCATAGCAAAATCAAAAGATTCAACACTACGGTCGATATCATTCATAGTGCCGATGATATAGACGTTATCTGGTATATAAAAGCCTTTTTTGAATACATCTTCGTTCGTTTGCAAATTGGCGTATTGAGTAGTGACTCTACCACTCTCCCCTCGATAGCCAGGGTCAATAGAGAAGAAAAGCTCACCCAATACTTTAGAGATTTCAGCACGATTAATCTCATCTAAGATAATAATAAATTTTTTGCTTTTATCACCCGTATCAGACATTCTGAGATCATAATTTTCTTCGATATAGTCGCATACTGAAGTTAAGTACGGTTTCCAGCGTAATGACTTACCTGTTTCTAAATAATTTTGTATTAAGGGCTTGGTTAAAGTGATTTGCCGCTGTGTTTCGCTCGAAAGAACTGCTGTAATATTTTCGCGTGAATTGACAATAATACTAAATGGACTTTCGCGACTTGGCGTTGTCAGGTCTATAGAGCTTTCGGATATATCATCTATAAATCTTTGATAAACCTCTTCAAAATTACTTAACTGTTGATTGTTTTGGTATTTTAGTGCTTCTTTACAGAAATTTTTAAAGCTTCCATCTCGTAGCTCAAAACCAACTTCTCCATTTTCATTTTGAATAGGTCGTAAGCCTTCTACAAAATCAGTATAATCATAAGATGGATGAAACTGAATGATTTTATATTCTGCACCCCATTCCTCAGCCAACGTTTTAGCTAAATAAGTTTTGCCTGTTCCGGGTGCACCTGTAAGTATGAGGTTTTTGTTAGCAAGTAATAACTCGCTTATCTCTTGCAGCAAGGGACTGGTAATCGGTTGCTGGACCTCTTGTGCAACTTCATCACTGTTCACTCTTAATTTATTGGTCAACTCATAAACTTTTTTATAAACTTCAAACAAACCTCCTTTGAGGTCATTAATGATGCTGTAGTAGTCAATCAAAGAAAGACATTTATCGTTCATTTTTATCCGACGACCGTATAAATAATATTTTCCTTTCTCAAAATCGTTTATGTCTGTAATATCATTATCTAGACTGAACCCTCTATCCTCAAGCTTAGTTATCTCATCGCTCTCTCTTAGAGATATAAAAGCTTCCATATAAGGTTTTATATATTCAAAATTAGGTCTTCGTTCACTTTCTACGTAACGAGTGTTAAACCCTAGTCCATAACCAACTACACCATCTCGTAAATAGATACGATATTGCACTTCATCAGAACCACCAACGTTGACGGCCCAATCCCTATTCTTACTCTCATAAGCGAAAAATTGCTTTGCACTATTTGGACGTTTCAGATCAGCTAAATGCTGTCTTGTTTTCACAAAGCGTGTTGCAAAGTCATAAATATCATTATTAACATATTTAATTAATGCCTCTATATCATGAATTTGAAGCATACTTTTTTGAATATAATTTAGTTCAAAAATAGCCTCTATAAGCTCATCACGTAAACGCCACTCAAACAAACCACCAGCTAGTCTTTTACCTGTCATGGTAATTAGCCACCAATTTGACGATCCATCCTCCCTTATTATCTCAAAGCGATCTAACTTACCTTGCAAGCGAGCACTAAATTGAGTAATAAATCCACTTATTGAAGTAGGATGAGTATGATATTTCTCAGCCAAATACTTACAGGTAGCTTTATGTTCTGGTTCTAAATAAAAGATACTCAGTGCAAATTTGTAGTTGTTAGACATAAAACTGTCATCCGACAGTATGTCTATCCAGTCTTGTTTAGTGACTTGAGGTGGGCAGTTATAATCACCATCCTTTACGATAATTTGTTGCAACGAGACATCCTTCTAGTAAAATTTTAATAATGGTTTTGTATGACCATACAAGAGAAAGCAAAAAAACTATTTACCAGTAAACTCAGCTTCCCTTCTCTCAACCATCGCCATCACGCCCTCTTTGGCATCTTCTGAATGAAAGAGTGGCGGCAGATAACTATGGATATTGGCCAGTGCCGTTGCGGCACCATTGCGGCTCGCATCTTGCGCGGAAGATAGCGCGCCTCTAACGCCCAGCGGCGCAGCTTTGCTGATCTCTTGTGCCAGCGTCAATGCGCGCTCGTATTCAGACCCATTTGCCACCACTTCACTGACCAAGTTCAGTCGATCAGCCGTTTGCGCATCGAATGCTTTACCCGTGAGTAGATATGGCATGGCTTTTTGCCAGCCTGCCGCCGCGACAAAGCGTACCGTCGCCCCGCCAAATGGCATAATGCCGCGCTGGACTTCCATTTGCGCAAAGTTACAGTTGTCGCTTGCGATGACCACATCACAATTGAGCATCAACTCGATAGCCACGGTAAAGCACGTGCCTTTGACCGCCACCACCACAGGTTTGGTACGTAAGCGTCCACTAATGCCCCACGGGTCAATTTGGTTGTTATCAAACTCAAACACACCATCGTTTAGCTTGTCTTGCAGCTCGACCAGATCGAGCCCAGCGGTGAAGTGATCGCCATACGCAAAGATAAGCGCACAGCGTAGATGCTCATCGTCTTCATATCGAGTCAATGCGTCAGATAGCTGGGTAATCATATGACTGTCAAAAGCATTGCGTTTATTGGCGCGGTTTAGCCCAATCAGGCAAATAGTGCCGTCTGTGTCATAAGTAATGCGGTTGTCTTGCGTAGTACTGTCCGTCGTCATGGTGATGTCCTTGTCAAAGTTATTTTTTATGAAATGAGTAGGGCGTGTTGAACATTCGACCAT
>NZ_LNDJ01000100.1 GCF_001444505.1 Psychrobacter piscatorii
GGTCGAATGTTCAACACGCCCTAATAACCCAAATAATTTCAGCATCTTGGGTTAGATAAATATATTGATAATTAATCTCATTTCTATTAGTATGTTGTTTCCATAATTATGGTCCAACGAATCCCAACAAATAGGGGCTTTGACCATTTTATCTCACTATCTGCCGTCTCTTTTTTATCGCATTACTATGGGGAAAACCATGCCACTGAACACCATCCGCACTAATCTAGTCACCACCAAGCCTGTATTGTCTGCTGCCATATTTGGCCTGATGTTGGGAATGGTTGGCTGTAGCAATTCTTCTACAACCGAAGACAGCGTGGAGACAGAGACAACAGCGGCTGGTACTGAAACTGAACAGCAAGCAGGTAATGATGACGGTGTGACCAGTGCAGATGGTCAAACAATTACTATTTATTCTTCACGTAATGAGCAGCTGATTAAACCATTGCTAGACCGCTATACTGAACAGACTGGTGTCAAGATTGAACTTGTCACAGACAAAACTGGCCCACTGATGGCGCGCTTGCAAGCCGAAGGTCAAAACACTCCAGCTGACATGCTACTGACGGTGGACGCGGGTAACTTATGGCAAGCGGCTCAGCAGGGTTTACTACAACCAGTAGCGTCGTCTGTGCTAGAGGCCAATGTCCCTGCAAAGTATCGCGATCCAAAAGGTCAATGGACAGGTCTATCACTGCGCGCGCGTACGATTTTTTATGATCCAAGCAAAGTTAGCGCCGATCAATTATCGACTTATGCAGATTTGGCGGATCCAAAGTGGAAAGGCAAACTATGCTTGCGTACTTCTAAAAAGGTCTATAACCAGTCACTTGTGGCCAGCATGATAGAGCACATGGGTGAAGAAAAAACAGAAGCTGTCATCCGTGGTTGGGTTGATAATCTCGCCACTGACGTATTTAGCGATGATACTTCTATGCTAGAGGCGATTGCTGCTGGTCAGTGTGAAGTCGGTATCGCCAACAGTTATTACTATGGCCGCCTATTAGACGAAAAACCAAACTTCCCTGTGAAAATATTCTGGGCAAACCAAGGCACCACTGGTACACATGTAAACGTTTCAGGCGCGGGCGTGGTTACAGGGTCAGATAATCCAGACGGTACACTTAAACTGATTGAGTGGTTGTCATCTGATGAGGCGCAAGGCCTTTACGCCAGCTCAGACAAAGAATTCCCAGTCAAAGAAGGGGTGGATGAGTCAGAAATGCTCAGATCTTGGGGCGAGTTCAAAAAAGACGATATCAACGTACAGAAATTTGGTGAGCTACAAACTCAAGCCATTCAAATGATGGACAAAGCGGGTTATAAATAAAGGACTATCATCAAGCAAGATACCAAGCTCAACATCATCGTTTTAAAAGATAATTTGCTAAAATCTGATGATGAAATGTTTAGTCATGAAACAATGACCGTTTTGAGTTTGGTAGGCGCTTAAAAAGTCTCGATGAGTGAGTATGACACGGTAATGATACTATGATCACAACGCCAGATGCGTCTGTTAGCGAGCAAGATCCAATCAGTAGCAGAGCTGATGACAATCAGACGGTCAGTCAAGACCATGCCCTTCGTAAACGTATTATCTCGAAATCAGTCTTAGGGCTGATTTCGTTGTTTATGCTGGTGCCGATTTTGATTGTGTTGTTATCGTGGACGCAACCAGTCGCCGATATTTGGACACATATGGCAGAATACGTACTGCCGCAAGTGCTCAAAAATACGGCGATTTTACTGTTCATGGTGGCTGTTATATCGGGTACTATCGGTACGGTTCTCGCTTGGGTAACCAGCATGTACCGCTTCCCTGGTCAGCGGTTTTTTTCGTGGGCGCTCATGTTGCCGCTTGCCATACCGGCTTACGTATTGGCATTTGTCACCATTGGTATTGTGGATTTTAGTGGGCCGTTACAGACAGGACTGCGCGATTTTGGTATCACGACAGCGATTCCCTCAATACGCAATGTCTGGGGTGCAGGTTTAGTGTTGTCGCTGGCATTTTATCCTTATGTGTATTTGCTGGCGCGTCAGGCGTTTTTGTCACAAGGTCGGCGGGCGATTGAAGCAGGGCAGATGCTGGGTTTGAGCCGTAGCCGTGTGTTTTTTCGGTTGGCATTACCGCAAGCACTGCCGTGGATCATCGGTGGCTTATTGCTGGCAAGTATGGAGACGTTAGCAGATTTTGGCGCGGTTTCGGTATTCAATGTCGATACGTTTACCACCGCTATTTACAAAGCCTGGTTTGGCTTTTTTAGTCTAACCACAGCCGCCCAGTTGGCAGCGTTGCTCATTGGCGTGATCTTTATCGTAGTATTGTTTGAGCAGTATTGGCAGGCCAAGCGCGGTAATTCGATTACGCAAGGCAGCAACCAGCGTTTCGACGCCAGTACTCCTGCCAAAATAGGGATGAGCTTGCTATGTACGTTTGTATTTTTGCTGGCTTTTCTAGTGCCGTTTTTTCAGCTGATTTATTGGACTGCATTGAATTTCCGCCAAGATTTTGATGCGCGCTATATTGATTTTGTGACCAACAGCCTTATGATTGCTAGTATGACCACAGTTTTTATTGCCTTTTTGGCAGTGATTATTGCGTGGATCAAGCGGCAATATCCTGATAAATCGACTAAACTGATGACCACGCTCGCTAATTTAGGCTACGTCGTGCCAGGTACGGTATTGGCAGTGGGTATTTTTATTCCTATTGCGTGGCTAGACAATCAAATGATTGCTTTTGGTATCACCTCGCAGCAGGTGCTCTCAGGCAGTGTGATCGTTATGCTATTGGCATTGTCGACGCGTTTTATGACGGTGAGTTTTCAGCCAGTGGATCGGCAGTTGCAACGATTGACCGTCAATCAAGAGGCCGCAGCGAAACTGCTTAGTGACAGTGCGTACCAGCGTTGGCGTCATGTGATGCTACCAGTGCTTAGTCCTGGGGTACTAACGGCATTGTTAATGGGGTTTGTCGAAGTGATGAAGGAGATGCCGATCACATTGATGACACGCAGGCAGGGCTGGGATACGCTGGCGGTGCGCGTGTTTGAGATGACAAGCGAAGGCATGTGGGGGCGGGCAGCATTACCGAGTTTATTGATTGTACTGGTCGGATTGCTTCCTGTTTGGATACTATTGCGTCAAAGTGACAAACACAGCTAACCGCCATTGCTGCTTATAAATGTGCCATGTTTAATGGTGCTTGACCCAACTTATATTATCATTTTTACTGCTTTATCCAACATTGTATTTACTAATAGCGAACTGGGATTGTCTATGTACACTGATTCAATGAACGACTCATCAGGCGCTCAGTCCGTAAAGACTGGAGCACGTAGTACTCCTGTCAAAAAATCACCAGTCGTGCAAACTCGGACAACCCAGTCTCAACGTAGCAAGCCTGTAGAACAAGCCGATACTGCGCGCCAAGATACTGAGAGCACTATCGCGACCAATCCATATTTTAGTGTACAAAACCTAATTGTCGGCTATGACGATACTATTGTAGTTAATGGCATGTCTTTAGTATTAGAGCAAGGAGAGATTGGGTGCTTCTTGGGCTATAGTGGCTGCGGCAAGACCACGGCCTTACGAGCGATTGCAGGACTGGAGCAAAGCCGCGGCGGTACTATCCATTTAAACAATCAACGTCTAACGGAAAAAACAGCTCGGCACTCTTTTGCCGTGGCACCAGCCAAGCGCGGCATGGGGATGGTGTTTCAAGATTATGCGCTTTTTGGTCATTTGAGCGTGGCAAAAAACATTGCCTTTGGCCTCAATAAATGGTCAGCTGCTGACAAAAAAGCTCGTGTGGCTGAGATGCTAAGCCTGGTCGAACTGACGGAGCATGCGGATAAACGTCCAAATGAACTGTCCGGTGGTCAGCAGCAGCGTGTGGCACTTGCAAGGGCGCTTGCACCGAAGCCTAAATTACTACTACTTGATGAGCCATTTTCTAATCTGGACGTAGTATTACGTGAATCCTTGGCAATGAATGTCCGTGATATTCTCAAACGTACCAATACTACTGCAATCTTGGTCACTCATGACCAAAACGAAGCGTTTGCGTTAGCAGATAAAGTCGGGGTAATGGATAAGGGCAGATTGGTACAGTGGGCAACACCAAGCGAGCTGTATCATGAGCCTGTCAGTCCTTTTGTCGCTGAGTTCGTCGGCGAAGGCGCGATGATAGACGGTATCATCAAAGAAGGTCGTGTGGAGACGGCGCTTGGCAATATCTATCGCCGCATGGAAGTCTATGATCAATCAGGACAACCACAGTACTGCGAATATGATTATCCAAATGGTACACCAATCAAAGTGCTCGTGCGTCCTGACGATATCATCCATGATGATGATAGTACGCAGACAGCCTTGGTGATTGGGCGAGTGTTCCGCGGTGCCAACTATTTGTACCGTCTACAGTTAGATGACGGACAGACCATATTATCACTGGTTGCTAGCCATCATAATCATGAAATTGGTTCACATATTGGTATCTTGCCGTTATTGGAGCATGTGGTCGTGTTTGACGAAAAAGAGGTCAATGCCACTACTTGGTCAGAATATGACAGATCATCGAGAGTTGATGAAGACGTTTAGCAGCCTTCACAGCTTTTAAGCGGTTGTCTAAGTTTACCGTTTAGCCAGAATATGCAAATACCGTCCAAGCCATTTGTATGGCTCTAATTGTGAGTAGCGCAGCTCCATCCTTATCACCGCATCTGGATCGTTATGCCCGCCACGCTTGAGCGGTGCATAGTCATGAAATACTCGTAGACCACTGCTACGTACCGTCTGATAGTCATGCGCCTTCAACCAAGACTCCACTTCTTCTTTAGCAACGGGATGATTGGGTGTGAGGCTTTTCTTATTGTCCGCCTTGTAGTCTGTATTATCGAGTAAATTAAAATTTCCCATGATGAGGTTGCGATAATCAAAGCTTGCAGGGTTATAAAAGCACAAAGATAGCGCGCCATCATCGGTTAGATATTGATCAAAAAAGTCCATCACGGCAGCGGGCTCTGCCAACCATTCAAGCAGCGCATGCGATAGGATCAAATCAAACTTATCGTTTTCTTCTTTACCTAGCGTTTCTTCAAGCGCTTGGTATGGACAGACGTACCATGTGATATCCAGCGCTTGATCGATTTGTTCAGCGTTTGCTTTTGCCTTCTCAAGCATATTTGCTGAGATATCGTTGATGACGACGCTATGACCTTGAGCAGCAAGCTCTATGGTAATTTGTGCAAGCCCTGCACCCACATCTAGGATACGCAGCGGTCGTCCAAGCGCTTCACTCATTTGTGTACTATATTCAAAAATATCACGGCGTAATACCGCCAATCGGATTTCACCTTTTAAACCTCCATAGACCTTTTTTTCAAAATGATCGGCAATGGTATCGAAGCTACGATCTGCTCGTGTGTCTTCTGGTGCGGTGGCTTGGTTTAGGCCAAGTTGGTTGTTTTGATGTTCAGTTGTCATAAGGCGTTCAGATCAATAGAAGAGAGGTTGAGAGCAACAAAAATATTCAGTATAGCTTAGCGTTTCAAACGTCTATTAATGACCCATTTAAAGACGATCTTGGCTAAAACAATAATGACAAATACGACGATAACAAATACCCACATACCGTTGCCTTGTAGGTTTTCTTGATAGGCTTTTGCTAAATATGCTGACAAAGCCATGGCGACTAAAAGTGCTCCCCAACGGACATAGGGTACAGCTCGATTGTTATGGTTAGGAAAACTAGCAACATAATCGCTCGAAAAGCTATATAGCACCATTGCTAAAATCCAAACAATCGCAAGAATGATATCCATAATAAAAGTAGCCTGTTAGGTCGTTATTCGAGTTCTATAAAAGATGAGTTAGTGTAACGCTTAGGATTTTTTTGTCCAGCGTCACTAAAAAAATAGCCTCATTGACCTAATTTAAATCATCATATACTTATGAAAATAGTATGGTTATGAAACCCATTAGCTCATGTTAGAACAATTGGTAGGCTCTGTTCAGCTAAGATGGACGGAGTATCTCTTTGCTCAGCAGGTTGTAAGTTCGTCTGTAAAAATGGCAAAATCAGCCAATCAAAAAAAACCTGTCATTAGAATTATTTTAGAGTGTATGGGTAATTCAAAATATCACTGCAAATGAACCGCCTAGCTTGATTTTAATGGTGGTCAGAACCCCCTAAATCAGCAAATTTGTGCTAAAATAGCTTCTTTTATTAAACATTGTTTTTAACAAAAACCGTATCACTATTTTCCTATTGTTTTGCACGTGTAGCAGTGTTTTTTTATGGTATGTATTTTGATCATGACTGCCCATTTATGTGGCAGTATTTTTATATGATCTGTGGTTGCCATAAGCGATGTGTCAACGTTAGAAAAAAATGTGAGTGAAGGAGTGTATATGAGCGAATCGGTCAGTCCTATTGGCATCGTAGATGAACTAAAGCAGTCGTATTTGGATTATGCGATGAGCGTGATCGTCTCGCGTGCGCTGCCTGATGTGCGTGATGGGTTCAAACCTGTACACCGCCGCGTGATGTATGCCATGCACGTGCTATCAAACGACTATAATAAACCGTACAAAAAATCAGCTCGTGTGGTTGGTGATGTGATCGGTAAATATCACCCACATGGCGATAGTGCGGTCTATGATGCCATCGTCCGGATGGCGCAGGATTTTAGTTTGCGTTATCCGATGGTCGATGGTCAAGGTAACTTTGGTTCGATCGATGATGATCCACCGGCTGCCATGCGTTATACCGAAGTACGTATGACCAAGCTGACCCATCAGATGCTCGCTGATTTAGACAAAGATACCGTCGATTGGGAAGACAACTACGATGGCTCTGAGCGCATGCCAAGTGTGATGCCAGCGCGTATTCCTAACTTATTGGTCAATGGTGCAACGGGTATTGCTGTCGGCATGGCGACCAATATGGCACCGCACAACCTCACCGAAGTCATCAACGCTTGCTTGGCTTATGCAGAGAACCCACAAGTCTCAGCCGAAGAGTTAATGTCACACATCTCAGGCCCTGACTTTCCTACGGGCGGTATTATCTATGGTCGCGCAGGCATTTTAGATGCTTATCGCACGGGTAAAGGTCGCTTGCATATCCGTGGTCGCTATCATATCGAGCCGATGAGCAATACTGGCGTCAACCGCGATCGCGAGCGTATCGTATTCACCGAAGTGCCTTATCAGGCGAATAAAGCCAAATTGATTGAGCGTATCGCAGAGCTTGTTCGTGATAAAAAAATCGAGGGCATCAGCGAGATTCGTGATGAGTCTGACAAAGACGGCATGCGTATCGCGATCGATCTGCGCCGCGGTGAGACAGCGGAAGTTATCGTTAATAACCTATTTCTACAAACGCCGCTTGAGTCTAGCTTTAGCATCAATATGGTCGCGCTAGACAATGGCCAGCCCAAACTATTGACTTTGCGTCAGCTTATCGCTGCGTTTGTGCGCCATCGTCAAGAAGTCGTGACACGCCGTACGGTTTATGAATTGAACAAAGCGCGCGTCCGTGGTCACCTGCTCGAAGGCTTGACAGTGGCACTGGCGAATATCGATGATATTATTGCGACGATTAAAGCGTCTGCAAACCGTGGACTCGCCCGCGAAAGCTTATTGAATAATACGTGGGGTTCAGGCAGTGTCGTTGCGATGTTGACTGCTGCTGGCAGTCAGTCTGTACGTCCTGAATTTATCGAAGGTGAAGATCCTAAAGCGCCGTTTGGTCTGATTGAAGGACAAGAGCGCTATCGTTTATCCCTTGAGCAGGTCAATGCGATTTTAGACATGCAATTGCATCGTTTGACGGGTCTTGAGCAAGATAAATTGACCGAAGAATACCAAGACTTACTACGCGAAATCACTCATTTAGAGTCTATTCTGGGTGATTTTGATAAGCTGATGAGCATTATCTCTAATGAGATGATTGAGATTCGTGATAACTTTGGTGATGAGCGTCGCACCGACATCATCGATTCACGTATGGATTTCAGCCGTGAAGACCTGATTCCTGAGCAGACTGTTGTGATGACGGTGTCGCGTACTGGCTATGCCAAGACTCAGCCGATTGACGATTATGTTGCACAAAAGCGCGGCGGTAAAGGTAAGTCTGCTACGGCAATGAAAGAAGATGATGTGATTGACCATTTGGTCGTGACCTCAACGCACTCTACGGTATTGTGCTTCACTGACAGTGGCCGCGTTTTTAGCTTACGTGGGTTTGAAGTGCCGATTGCCAGTCGCGGTGCTCGTGGTCGTCCGTTGGTCAATCTAATTGGTTTAAATAGCGACGAAACCGTTACGACGATATTGCCAATTCCAAAAATTGTGGAAGATACATCAGTAGTAAGTGAAGTATCAGAGCATAGCAATGATGACGATTCGGTAGAAGATAGCAATCAAGCAGAGCCACCTTTCGTATTCTTTGCCACGGCTAATGGTACAGTGAAGCGCGTAGAGCTGAAGCAGTTTGCCAATATTCGCTCAAACGGCTTGATCGCGGTTGGTCTAGAAGATGGTGATAAATTGGTCAGCGCTCGTATTACCAACGGCAATCAAGAAGTGATGCTATTTGCTTCAAGTGGTAAAGCGATTCGTTTTGATGAGAATGATGCTCGCGCGATGGGCCGTACAGCGAAAGGCGTCCGCGGTATGCGTTTGGCTACTGATGAATTTATCAAGTCATTGGTCGTTATCGAAGATGATGTACATGAAATCCTAATTGCTTGTGAAAACGGCTTTGGTAAGCGTACCCTTATCGAAGAGTTTAATACGCAAAACCGTGGCGGTGGTGGTGTCATCGCCATTAAGACCAGTGAGCGTAATGGCGCATTGGTGCGAGCGACTAAGGTTGACGCTACTGATGATATTATTTTAATATCTGACAAAGGAACGCTGGTACGTACGCCAGTTGAGCATGTCGCGAGCTCTGGTCGTAACACCCAAGGTGTCACGCTCATTCGTCTGCCAAAAGATGAAAAGTTGGTCGCTATGGCGCGTGTTGAGCATGAAGAGGGCGATGATGAATTAGTCGATGCGATGAAAGAAGATGGGACGTTTGAGGTGGAAGGTCAGGAGCAGATAGATATCGATGCTGCAACTGACGATACCGCTTTGAGCGATGCCAACGACGCTATCGATATTGCCAACGATTATACATTGGATAATGATGCAGTAGACGATGACGAGTAATAGTCTTGGTAGTTAGCTTTTCAGTCTAGTTTCTGATCATTGTCCTACAAAAAAGCCTCTGACGTTGTCGTCGGAGGCTTTTATTTTTTATTCACTTTTTCTTAATAATGTACATAGGATTTTACTTTTAAGGCTGTTGTTATGCTTACGACCAATCAAACTTTTCAGGGAACTGTCGCAGCGGTATCGTCGAGCTTTTTATTCTCGATGATGTTTTTGTTTGGACTGTTTATGCTGCCCTTAACGGGGACACAGGTAGCCTCATGGCGAGTGCTGATGATGCTGTTAAGTTTGGTCATCTTGCTCAGTTTGACCAAGCAATGGCAGCATGTCTTTGATTATGTAAAGACACTTAAGACCTTGAAAGAATGGCTGATATTTATATTGCCTGCACCGATCTTGGGCGGCCAGATTTGGTTGTTTATGTGGGCACCCGTGAATGGATTTGGACTGGATGTCACCTTGGGCTATTTTTTATTGCCACTTGTGATGATTGTGCTTGGTCGGTTTTTTTATCGTGAGGATATGAGTGTCTTGCAGTATGCGGCAGCAATACTGGCAGCGCTCGGTATTGGCTACGACATTTTTCAATATGGTTCGGTGTCTTGGGTGACGCTATTTGTATGTTTGGGCTATCCGCCGTATTATCTATTGCGCCGCACACTTGCTGTACCGCCTATTACTGGCTTGTTGTTTGATTTGACATTGCTGACGCCAGTGGTATTGATCATGCTTTATCTCACTGGTGGTTTTAGTGTGGCGGCACAAAATATGAAGTTTTGGTACCTACTGCCATTGCTGGGTGCCTTTAGTGCACTGGCAATGTCGCTAACGATGATTGCGAGTAGCAAGTTGCCGGTCTCGCTATTTGGGGCGCTGAGCTACATAGAGCCGCTACTGTTATTTGTGTTGTCCATTACCGTTCTGAGTCAAAGTCTTGATGAAGGTGGCTCGCTCTTTATGTACGGCATGATTACACTTGCCCTAGTGGTCATGATAATCGATAGTGCGATAGGCTATCTCGTTCGTCAGCGTAATGACCGCTTGCATGGCTATAGAGAGCCGCAGGTCGGCGGTTTTCCGCCGCGTCGTCATTTTATCAATCAGCGTATTGATGGTGTGCTAAAAGCGCATCGCTTTCGCAAAATCCGTCGCTATCAAAAAAAGATGGATAAGATACAGCAAAAACTCGAACAACTTGATGCAAAATAAGCACTTATATACATTAAATTTACTGGATGTAGAAATTAATGCACTAGATGCACAGTAGCATTGCTTATCTATTCCGACTTTGACATAATGCCGCCCATGATGTAGCAAGATACATTAAAAGCGTTTATCTTAGATTGCGCGACGACCTTATATGCAAAAGCCTCAGACGTTATCGTCTGAGGCTTTTGTTTTTTTTAAAATTGCAAAGGATGTGCCCCAATCTCTAAAGACTGTTGTGATGTTGACTACTAACCAAACCTCGCAGGGTACGATCACTGCTGTGGCTGCAAATTTTTTATACTCATTGCTGTTCCTATTTGGTTTGCTGTTGCAACCGTTATCAGGTACGCAAGTTGCTTCGTGGCGTGTGCTCACGATGTTTTTTAGTCTGGTGCTGCTAGTGAGTGTGCTAAAGCAGTGGCAGCATATTTTTGATTATCTAAAAACACTAAAAAATGCCAAAGAGTGGTTTTTATTTATATTACCCACTCCGATTTTGGGTGCGCAAATTTGGATGTTTATGTGGGCACCAGTCAATGGCTTGAGGTGACGTTGGGCTACTTCTTATACCCGATGATAATGATCGTGGTCGGTCGCTTTTTTCATAATGAAGACATGAGCTTGCTACAGTGGGCTGCGATTATATGCGCAGGTCTTGGTATTGCCTATGATATCTTTGAATATGGTGCGATCTCTTGGGCGACTTTGTTTGTGTGCTTGGGTTATCCGCCGTACTACTTGCTGCGTCTTGCTGCGTCGTAAACTGGCCGTACCGTCTATCACAGGCTTGATCTCTGATCTTGTATTGTTGCTACCAGTCGTATTGGTTGCGTTATATATGAATGGTGGCTTTGAGGTGGCAATCACTAACCATAAGCTTTGGTATCTGTTGCCATTACTGGGCATCATCAGTACTGCTGCGATGTCACTGACGATGGTTGCGAGTCAAAAGCTACCTGTCTCGTTGTTTGGGACTTTGTGCTACCTTGAGCCGGTATTTTTATTCATGTTTTCGATTGCGATTTTGGATCGTAACTTACATGAAGGCGGCTCCATGCTGATGTATAGCATGATTTTTATTGCACTGCTCATCATGATTGCTGATAGCGCCCTTGGCTATCTGGCGCGCAAACGTGAAGACCGTTTACATGGCTACAATGAGCCACAAGTGGGCAGTTTTCCACCGCGCCGCCGTCTCAAAAATCGCCGTATTAAAGGCGTGCTAATTGCGCACCGCTTTCGCCAAATCAAAAAATATCAGCAAAAGATCGATAAGATGACGCGCAAGATTGAAGCACTACATGTAGAATCATGCGGATGATGACCGTGTCCTAGGTATATGTAGAGCTGACTTGTCAGGCCGTACTTTCGTCACAGTTCTACAAAGTTGCAGTGTCAAAGGGGCAAAAATTACGCTATTATCGAGAACAGTGGTGTCATGTCTAATTCAAAACGTGGCACCATATTTAAGAGATTATGGCTGATTTAAAACAATATATAACTAGGACGGTTTATGTTAACTCTGCATCATTTAAACAATTCGCGCTCGTTTCGTATTTTGTGGCTACTAGAAGAGTTGGAGCTAGATTATGAGCTGACCACTTACGAGCGTACGAAGGCCTATCTTGCACCTGAGAGCTTAAAAAAAGTGCATCCGTTGGGACACACGCCGGTGCTTGAAGTGGGTGATCGTGCTTTGGCTGAGTCAGGTTTTATCATTGAATATTTGCTCAGACACTATGATAAAGAGCATCAATTTAAGCCTACTGATGATAATGAGGCGGCGTGGGAGGCTTATACCTTTTGGTTGCATTTTGCCGAAGCCACGGCGATGCCACAGTTAGTTATGCGTCTGGTATTTAGTAAAGTCGTTGAACGATCGCCTATGCTTATCAAGCCGATCAGTAAAGGTATCCGTAAACAAGTTGAAGATGGCATGATCAACAATAATATTATCAACAACTTAAATCTGATGGAGCAACATCTACAACATAGTCACTGGTTTGCAGGGGAGACGTTCAGTGCCGCTGATATTCAAATGTATATCGTAGTCGCCGCCTCTAATGCGCGTGCAGGTATGGATCAATCTAAATACGCCAATCTATTGAACTGGCTCAAACGCTGTCAAGAGCGCCCCGCTTTTAAGCGTGCTGAGGCAAAAGGTGGCACGCCGCAGTTTTAAAAGATACTTGTATAAACACTTAAACACCTCTCAATACTTGAGGTGATATTAGATAAAAGGTTTTGTTTATTCATAAGCAAAGCCTTTTTTAGGATAAAATAATGACAGACTTGAATACATCGCATCATGCAAAAACAAAGAAAGACACAGATGCTAAGCAGTCGCTAGATCATAACTTGCAAAGTAGGCAACTGGTTGATAACCAGCAAGTATCTATCAAATCTTGGTCACAGAAACTGCTGGTTGTGATTCTGTGCGCCGCTAGTTTTTATGGTGGCTGGAAATCTTATGAATCTAATATGGTCAATGAATGTACGGCCAATGGTGGACAAATGGTTGACGGTCAAAAAACCATGATATGCCAACGGTCCTAACCCGTGCCTCTAATAAATAAAAGACATGACCTATGCTGAAATTAACCTTTTTGGGCACCTCCGCAGGCGTGCCAACTAAGCGGCGTAATGTAACGGCATTGGCAATCGAGTGTTTGAATCCTCATGCGTCTGGTTTATCAAAAGGCAACCAGCCGCATAGTAACAGTCAAAATAAAAAGTCGCGCCCGTGGCTACTCATCGATTGTGGCGAAGGCACACAGCAGCAATTACTGCATACCAAGCTCTCCTTACGTCAATTGACGGCTATTTGTATTACCCACGTCCATGGCGACCACTGTTATGGCCTGCCAGGGCTGCTGGCGAGTGCCGCGATGTCAGGTCGCCGTGAGCCACTGACGCTCATTGCACCAAAAGCCATCTCGGCGCTGCTTGATGCCTTTATCCTACATACTGAACTATATCTGCCATTTACCCTCAACTTTATGTCGATAGAGGATCTGTTGTCGCAAGAAGACAATAAGAGTAAAGTAAAAATCGACTTGGATAATCAACATCAGCTGATGATAGAGGTTTATCCGTTATCGCACCGCGTACCATCTCATGGATTTGGTATCACGCAGACCATCAGCCGTCGCACGCTCAACACGGATAAGCTCGTAGCAAATGGTGTTCCAGCAAGCGCGCTTTGGGGCAAGCTACAACAAGGTGAAAATGTCATCGCTGAGGATGGTCAGCACTTGCTTTCAGCAGATTATGTTCATGATGATGTGCAGCGGACAAAAGTAGTAATAGCAGGGGACAATGACACGCCAGAGTGTTTGAGTGAAGCAGTTATGGATGCGGATTTGTTGGTGCATGAGGCCACTTATACGCACGAGGTCATGATGGCCATTCAAGCCCGCAACCCTGACTTTGATCCTATGCATAGTAGCGCGCACATAGTGGGCACATTCGCGCAAAAGATGAGCTTGAAAAACATCATTTTGACCCACTTTAGCGCTCGTTATCAGAGCTTTGATAACCCAGATAGCGAAACGCCAAATATGGCCTATATTCGCTTAGATGCGCAAAGTGTCTACCAAGGCAATATATGGCTGGCAGAAGATTTTGCTCAATATAGCGTCAATGGGGCTACCGACTTGGTAGACAATCAAGCGGGTAGTCAAAAGGAGAGTCGCGTGCAGTATGTAGGCTCTGCACGCAGCAATTAGGCATGACTGTAAAGAGATAGTTTCAAAGATATGGCTTAGCGGCTATGATTTACGGTCTTCAATAGCCAATTGTGTTTTGCCACTCCAATAACGACTGAATTGATAAGCCACCCGACCTGAGCGTCCACCGCGTTCAGATGCCCAGCGCAAGGCGTCCATTCTGATTTTGTCAGGTAGATTTTCACCGTCCACATCCATTTCAATATCAGTATCAATGCGAGCTGAAATTTTCCGTTGCTCTAAATTTAGATAATGCTGCACAATCTGTAAGTAAGTCTGCTGATCCATAGGATGAAAGGTCAGTGATAAGCCAAATCGATCTGATAATGACACGGTCTCGTCAATGGTCTCGTAAGGATTGACTTCATCCGTCTGCCCATTATAAATATCAAGATTGTCCTTCATCATTTGTGGTAGCAAGCGACGGCGATTACTGGTGGCATAGACCAGTAGCTTGTCTTGCTCAGAATCAAGCGCGCCATCAAGCACGCTTTTTAGCGCCCGATAACTCTCATCTTGACCGTTAAATGCCAAATCATCACAGTAGACGATATAGCGACAAGCGCAGTCCGCTGGCAGCGCATTAATCGCGGCACGAATCTTGTCTAGCACCTGTAGATCATCACGCGCAATCTCGATAATGCGTAACCCTTCACTGTGATAGGCTTGCAGTAACGCGCGAATCAGTGAGGATTTACCGGCACCACGTGTCCCTGTCATCAGGACGTGATTGGCAGGATAGCCTTTTAGGAACTGGCGGGTGTTTTGTACCAGCTTTGCTTTTTGCACATCAATACCTTGCAAATCATCCAAACTCAAAAATAAATTGACAGACAAAGGCTGTAGGTGACCAGTACGTCCACCGACCCAGCGATACGCAAGCTGGCTTGGGTCAATCTCAATGGTTGGTGTGACGTGCTCTTGCAGATACTGGCTAAGCAATGCTAATAAAGGGGCGGGCAGGGCGTAATTGTTAGACTGTGACATAATGACTCTAGCGGTAAAGTGGCGGTTGGGTAAAACGATAGTGCGCGATTGCGACTCTATAATATGATGAGAGATAACACTGTGAAAAATAGTGCCAGTAATTTGCCTATTAAACAAGCCTTGCAAGCGCAATCTGGACAACTATTGCCAGTCATTACCCAAGTATTGTCAGAGTTACAATATACCCAAATAGTGCATCAGCGTATCAGTCAACAATACAGAGAGGGAAGCACAGAGCAAACCCAAGAGAGCAAAACGCAAATTACCAAACAACGCAGCAAGCAAAGCTGCTATCAAGGTATAACGCGTGCACGCCATGTAGAGTATGGTAGCGTGATAATTAAATGGGAGCTACGTGCCACTTCAATTAGACTTCAAAGTGTCTCAGATTTAACTCATGAAATAAGCGTGTTGCAAGCGTTATATAATTCGCAGAAAACCCAAGTTAGCTCTATTACGCCACCTCTATTGGCCTATCACAATGTAGAGGTCGACACATTAGGACAGAGCCAGCAGTTAACGGTATTGGTCATGTCTTATTATGAAAGCGGCAGCTTAGCTAAGCTGTTGAATCACCATGTGTCATTAACAGACAATCAAAAACATGATTTGATTAAAGAGTCTGCTCATTTAGTCTGCAACCTACACAACGCTGGCTGGCTTCATAATGATATTAAACCCAGTAATATTTTGCTCAGTGATAATCTAACAAGTCACGCCGATAGTGATTGTATAATGCCTGACTTACTATTGACAGATTTTGCATTAGCCCAAAGAAATGATCGACCAAACGCAATAAATTTTTCTGGCGGAACACCAGCATATTTGGCACCTGAGCGTTGGCAAGGACAAAGAGCAACGATACAAAGTGACATCTATGCCTTCGGTATCATGATGGTTGAGATATTGGTAGGGAAGCGACCATTTAATATAGACCCTCAAAGTAATCAGTCCATGACAGATTGGGTCATTCAGCACTGCCAGCAGCCTATTCCAAAATTACCGCTAGAGTATGTTCGCTATCAAAGTATTGTTGATAAAGCATTGGCAAAGCGAATAGAGAAAAGGTATCAGAGTATGGATGAGGTGATAGCAAATTTATAAAGGTTATAACTACAAACTCAAATTTCAGACACAAAAAAACCTGCTAAAAGCAGGCTTTAATATTTGGTCTAAGATGTACTATCCGAAAATGGTGGGGCTGGAGAGACTCGAAACCTCCTTACAAGTAAATCACTGCAGCGATACGATAGCCAATACCTTGTTATATATAGGTTTTATATAAATCGTAATGCTATATGAGCAGTAAATGCTATCCCATGCTTTAGATAGTCAAAGACTGAGACATTAAGGGTCAGGTGGTGAATTGGACGTTTTTAAAATTTTAGGGGTAGTCTGCAAACTAGGTAATTGATGTAATCATATTGATTTTATTGGATTTTTTTGTAATTTAAAGGTAATTATTAAGTAATTAAATACACAGCTAAAAGGTATTAATTAAGAGACTATAAAAACTATATATATCATATGCTTAACTAGGGCGTGTTGAACATTCATAATTTGAGCCAGATATAAGCACAAGCAAGAGCGACCGTATTTTCATAACTCTGCTTGAGCTTATCAAATCTAGTGGCAACCGCCCTATACTGTTTTAGCTTAGCGAAAGCGTTTTCTACTAGATGTCTGGCTTTATATAAGTCCCAGTCCATATGGTCGTTAGAAGACTGAGTGTTTCTTTTTCGAGGGATGTTATCATGCGTCCCTGATTGTTCAATATGCGCTCGTAGTGCATCAGAATCATAGCCTTTATCGGCACATAAAACATCTGTATTACTCAAGTCAACCTTGTCTATTAAATCAAGTGCGACTTTGACATCGTGGGTTGTGC
>NZ_LNDJ01000101.1 GCF_001444505.1 Psychrobacter piscatorii
GATTTAGCTTTTTTAAGATGGTATCTCAGGCCATAGATTTCAAACACTGCAAAAGCATTGGCCTTTGACTCTTAAGTAAGCCATATATCATAATTGGTAGTAAACATAGTAATTACTTACCTTGACTGACTTTTGGTAAGTAGCTCTCAAGCGCTTTGTTTGGCTTGTTAAAGCTTTCAGGCTCCCGCTGTATGATGTTAATCATTTCACGCTTAAAACTATCAGTACTCATTTTACCGTCATAGCTTAAACCTGGGTGATCGTTATAGTCGTTCATAAACTGCACATTATCAACAATTGATTTGATCTTATCTTCTGACAATTTACCGTCTTTACCAGCAATTTTATCTAATAACTTTTTGTGAAATTTGAGCTTTAAGCCTTTATAGCCCTTCCCTCTTGCTTTTTTTTGATACTCTACACTGACTTTATAATTCGTATTTTCATTTATATCGTTGATAGCTGTTTCAATAACATATCTTCGCAACTCACTAAATTGCTTATACTTATCTTTAACACACATTACGTGTTTAAACTCTTCTATCGTAAACTCTTTGCTGTACTGGTATTGATTAACCCACATTACCACCAATTCATACATTTTTATTGAATGAATACTCGATAACTCACCTATTTCTAATAGCTTGTATTTAGTGAAATTAGCTTTAAGTTGCGTCAAATATGGCAGTATTTTATTTGCGAATGATAATACGACTTCTCCGTTATCCGGATCATAAACAATACTACTAACAAGCCTTGTTTGAAGCGTTTTATTCTCGGGCAAGCTCATAACAATATCGACGTCATATAAACGTTTGCTTGCGTTCTCTATGTCACGATAAACATTCTGTTCGTTCTTAGACTTCTTACCAAAAAACAATGATTTAATATCATCAACTGTTACTTTATATTCTGTGTCTTGCGTGACATTTGGTGCATCAGGCCTACTGTCAATTTGACTGATACAAGCAAGCATGAGCTCTTTATCCGTCTTTTGCATTGTGTACGTTGCTAGGATTAAATCATTTGACTGAACAACTAAGTTATTTTCCATTTCAACTCTGCGCCCATAGTTACATTTAACAAGATCTTATCATAAAATAGAGTTATAAAAAGAGTGTTTTTTATTTATCTCTGTTTTCTGCTCATTTACTCTGTTTTCTGCTCATTTACTCTGTTTTCTGCTCATTTACTCTGTTTTCTGCTCATTTACTCTTTTTCTTTCTTGTAAGGTATTGATTTTAACAGGGAAAAATAGCTCTCAAACAGGAATAAACAGGAGTAAACAGGATCAAATAAAAACCCTCAAAGAAACGGGTGATAAATTTTTTTGTGGATAAGTGAAAAATCATCACTTAAACCACGCAGCTTGCCTAAGCAATTTAACCCTGTGTAATGTTTTTTTAAGGATTAGATTAAGGGCTAAATCCTCGACTGGGTGCATTAGTTCTACTCACTTGATGCTGATAGGACTCTAAACCGTCCTGTAGTGCTCTGTGTTGGCTTTCAGAAAGCTTTCCGTCGTATTGCTCGGTAAACGTCTCTAAAGCGGCTTTAAGAGTCTCTGAGTAAGCTTTACGCTGGGTAGTTGGTAATGAGCTCATATCACGAAACGCAAATTTAAACTGCTGACACGTTTTATCTAAGGTATCTGCAAGATGTTCTTTAGCACATTTCCTCGCCTCAGCTGGGTGATTATCATTATCAATATAATCAGTTAACCATTCTGTATAGTTGAATGAGGAGACAACGTCTCGAGTCAGTCTACCAACGTCTCCTGCGCTACCGCCTAGCTTATTGATGATACTAGTTTTAAATGTCGCACGCTTTTGATCAATATCGTCCCTAAAGTCCTCAAAATGCTTAATAAGCGCCAGATACCGCTCTCGTTCAGCTTTAGGATCACGCAAAAGCTTGATAATGGATTTGTTATTTTCAACTAGCGTGTAATCAAAACGTTTGCCCACTTGCTGTAAGTGATCTCTAAACCCTAGCGCTTTATCTTTATCTTCAATACCAAGGCGCTTTGCAAACTCGCTAAGTATCGCAACTTGACGCTTATCAAATTTATCAGGGGCATCCTCTATCGTTTCTCCTTGTGCCCAGCTGATTGCCATTGAATTGTGATGGCGTTGAATTAAACGCATGGCTAAGTGCAGCTTCATACGTTCAGCATACTCAAAGATTCTCTCATCTTTGTGACGGTTTGCTCGAGTGTCTCGATCAACTTGTCTTTGCTGTCGATCAAGTCGAGCAGCTCTTGCTCGTCGTGCTGCGTCATCGAAGGGGTTGGGGGCTGGTCTTGCACTTCGCTCAGTTGCTTTGTTAATTTCAATATTTGACTTTCCGATAGCTTCAGTGATTCCCTCAATTGCTTGTTTTGTGTCGTCAATTCTTTGTGTGAGCTTGTTATTTGCTTGTGCTGTGCCATTAATTCTTTGTTTTGTGTCATCACATCGCTTTGGTAGGTTTTCGCATCGTTTAGCTGCCCAAGCAATGCCTGATTTTGCCTCTTCAACGCATCGTTTTGTGTCGTCAACTCGAATTGCCGTTCTATTATTTTGTTCTGTGCAGTACGTAATGTGAGGTTCTGAGCTTCCAGAGAGGTGTTTTGCAAAATCAGCTCGCTGTTTTGTGCCTCCAATGCTGCCAGGTAGTCTTGCATTTTTCTCAGTTGCCCAAGCAAGTCCTTTTCTAAGTGCGCTAATTCGTCGCTCATTGTCTGCTTCCTGTTTGATATGGTTGTCAGCCACCAATTTATTACGTGCTTTGATGGCGCGGTTGGTGTCTCCTTTTTCGGTCGTGATGCCTCGGCGCTCCATTGCCGTCGCCTCAACGCCCATTTTAATGGTGGGCTGCTGATCAAGCCCCTGATCCTTATAACTGCGCGCATCCATCAATGGCAGATGATGCTGCGCCAACACTTTATTGGCGGTATCTACCCACATCTCCCGAACACGCTTAATCTCTTGCATCGATGACGGCAGATCATGCGCCTTACGTTTTTTGTTGGACCACTCAAACGGGGTCTTAAGCTTTGGATCAAACGCCAAGGTTTTATTCGGTCCAATGGTAGGCGCTCGAGTAGTGACTAAAATATGCGCGTGAAAATTACGGGGATCAGGGTTCTCCTCACCCTCACGCAAATACTTAGAGCTTGGCGGTACATTAGGATCAAAAGGCAATTTCATCACCGGACGATGGATACACACATCAGCAATCACATCCATATCGTCGCAAAGCTTTTGGGCAAAGTTGATGGCCAGCTGATGCCGATCATATTCGTCTAACTCATACGGCAAATTAATCAGCCACTCACGCGCCACCCGACTGTCCGAACGTGTCTCTGCCGCTTCAGCGGTATTCCAAAGCGTCTCTCGATCCACACTCACACCCAGCGCCTTTAGCGAAAATGGTAAAACAATATCGCTACTCATAACCCCAGACTTTTTACTATAGTCATGCGTCTTGCCATATTTGGCATCATCAAGCACATCCCCAGCACGATAGGCCGCCGACGCCACAGCTGACTGCCCTGATTTTCGAGAAATCGCCTTTGTCGCAATATGTACCATCGTCATAAAGAGCCACCTGCTATTGTTGCTTTTTTCACACCACCGCTTTTTGTGGTGTGCGGGGTTTGGGGTTTCCCCAACGAAGAAGGATTCAAAATTAAGATAGTAACGAAGTGGATAGATTAAATTTTGAGTCGTTACTTCGCCCTTAGTCAGGGAGACGCCACCATCAAATACTAAAATAATATATCTGAGGTGTCTGATGCGGTTGTGTTAAAGCTTACCACAAGCGATTGAATGATAGTGAGGTGCTTGCTATGCTGAGTAAAATTTAATCGATAAGGGTAAATCTGATGTCAGTATCTAATAATAAAGCACCTATGTCTATTTTTGATAGTCAAGACTCTAATGAGCTAAAAGAGCGTCAACGGTTAGAAGAGTTAAAACGCCAAGCTAAGGTTCAGCAGGTGAAGCTGGATAAACGATTAAACAAGCAGAAGATTCTAATGGGGGCATTTTTGGGTCAAGTATTGGCAACTGAAGGTGAAACTGAGCAAATGATTCGAGATTACTTCGCCATTCACTTTCCAGATTTTTTAACAAGGAAATCAGATAAGTTTTTATTCAAAAGTATGATCGAGAGTTTAGGTGGTGATATAGGATTGGGTGAGGAAGAGGATCCATTTTTAGCCAACGTAAAAGAAAATAATAAAGAAGCTACTGATCAAAATACAGGCGTTGAAGGCAGAAATACTGATAGCAATAACCAAACGCAATCTGACTCTCTGGCTAATTATAGAGAACAGGATTCGCTACTAGATGACAATAGTCATGCTACTGGTGGAAGTAATCCAAACTATCATGGGTAATAGGTTATGTTTATTGAAAGCCACAAAGCTGCGCTATCAAGCTTTGATGCAAATATAGAGCCGTATATGGTCGATGGTGTAGTGGCAGATAGTGAAGGCGCTTTATCTGTGATGCTGCCACTTGCAAGAAATACGATAGCCATTAAATTTGCAGAAGATGATCATAGCGTTGCGGAAATGGTAGCTCGTGCATTTACTTTGTTTGAAAACTTCTGCACAAGCGATCAAGCATACGCTTTTTACAATGAGATGATGGAAAATCCAAAATTATATGATCGTGTGATGCAGTTCGTTACTCTGATGCTAATAGCTGATAAGCCATTAGGAACCCTTGCCATAAGTAAGGCAGTGGATAAAAAACATGCAAAGCTTTTGAGTGATGTTCGGCTGATTGGTGGAATTTTTGGGTTTTATGATAAAGAGACTAAGGTTTATACAGATGATATCACTTGCATAACTCATCTCAATGGAACAACTAAAGAGCTGACTCTGCCCCCTGAGAAGGTTTTGATGCTGATGAGCTATTACATAAATGGCCAACGTGTATTGACCATGATGCCCTGGTGATGGGTTTAGGTTAAAGTGCAGTTGCACAGGATCATGGATAGTCTTTTACATATCAGCATAAAACTTCTGGATAAAGTCACGAGTCTTGCTCATGAGTCGCTCGTGAAGGGGTTTGCGCTCAAATAGCTTAACTTTATAGTTAGGTAGCGCTTTCACTTCGTTACGGTCAGGTAGCCGCTTGCTAGTCTTATACTTTCTGAGGATCTCTTGCATGACATCGGCTTTCAGATTGTTATCTTTACATAGCTCTTGGTACGCAGCCTCCTTCTCTACGTCCCAAAAGTGTGCAAAAGCCTCCTCTACTGTCTGACCATCTGGCATTTTAGGCATCTGCTCCTTGATGAACTTTTGGATAAGCTCTTGCTTGTCGCGGAAGGTCGGCTCATTCATGATTAAATCGTTCACCTGGGCTTGGTACTGGGCTGCCTTCTCTTCGTTGCCATCGTCTTGCTGCTTATTGGCTTGCTTGAGTAGCTCTAGTATGTAGCCGACATTGATACGATCGCTATGTAGCATTTCAATCTGAAAGTTGATGTCATCGAGTATTGAGGTTTTATCCTGGCTATTCTTGTTCTGGGTGCGAATGTTGCGGTATAGGTCTATATATTTACTGGCAAAATTGGCGAAGTCTTCTTTATTCAGATCTGTATCAGCCTGGTCGTAGTCTACGAAGGTACCTAACTGCTCGTTATAGCGCATCACTTCACGAAAGGCTTTGATAAATGCTAACTGCTCATCTTCAGTCTCTAGTGTATCAACGGCCTTATAATCAGCGCAGATGTCTAAAAGGGTCTTAGCGGCTTGATCGTAGTGCTTTCGTAGCTCATGCATTTCAGGAATGACGGCGATATCTTTCGCTTGCTTGTTGGCAAACAGGGCTAGAGCGTCGTCGGTGTTTTGCTTTAGGTTACGAAAGCAGACGATATTACCAAAGGGCTTTTTATCGTTATAGATACGGTTGGTGCGTGAGAAGGCTTGTACCAGACCATGGTACTTTAGGTTCTTATCCACGTATAGCGTATTTAAGGTTTTGGCGTCGAATCCTGTCAGAAACATGTTCACGACGATCAGAATATCGATCTTGCGCTGTTTTACTTTGGTGGCGATATCACGATAGTAAGGATAGTAGTTCTTGCCTGAATCAAAGTTTGTAGCGAATGTATGATTGTATTGGCCAATGTAGCGATCTAACTTGTCGCGGCTGCTCTCATCAATTTGGGCAGGGGTTTCAAAGCTGGACTCTGCAATGAGCCCATTGTCTTCGAAACTGGCATCGGTCGCTTCGTTGGCCGCATAAGAAAATATCGTAGCAATGGTGAGTGGCTTGAATGTAGGGTCATCGGCTTGCTTTTGCGCTTGAATACGCTCAAAAGCGTCGTAGTACTGCGTGAGTATATCAACGGAGCTGACGCAAAATATGGCGTTAAACTCGCGGCGTTTGGTCTTGGTGTCATGCTTTTCGATGATATAGCGAGCGATATCATCAATGCGTTTAGGGTCGTTATAGACCTCTTGAGTGTCAATGGCGGTGACTTTTTCATCGGCAGCACTGTCGTTTTTGGTGAATTTACCCACATAGTCAATCTGAAAGGGCAGCACGTTTCTGTCACGAATGGCATCCACGATGGTGTAGCGGTGCAAGCACTCATCAAATAGGTAGGCGGTAGTGAGCTTAAGCCCAGCTTTGTTGTGAGCGTTGTCAATCAATATGGGTGTGCCTGTAAAACCGAACATCTGCGATTGTTGAAAAAAGCGTTTGATGTTTCGGTGCGTTTCACCAAATTGGCTGCGGTGACATTCATCAAAGATAAAGACGACTTTTTTGTCTTGTAAGTAGCGGATTTTTTCTTGATGGCGCTCTGATTTGATAGCGCGGTTGAGCTTTTGAATGGTGGTGACGATCAGCTTGTCGTGGGTCTCGCCGAGCTGCTTGACTAAGTTTTTGGTGTTGGTGGTACTGTCTACGCTGCCGTCTTTAAAGGCGTTGAACTCATTGGCGGTTTGGGTGTCCAAATCATTTCTATCGACAACAAACACCACCTTTTCGACATCGGGTAGCCCCATGATGATTTGACTGGCTTTAAATGAGGTCAGCGTTTTGCCTGATCCTGTGGTATGCCAAATATAACCGTTTTTGTCTGAGGCGGTGGCGCGCTCAATTAAGCGCTTGGTGGCATGGACTTGATAGGGTCTGAGCACCATCATGGTCTTGGAGTACTCATAGAGCACGACAAACTGAGCGATCATCTCGGTTAAATGCGTAGGGGTTAAAAACACCTCAGCAAAATCAACGATTTCATTGATCGGTTTGTTGTCGCTGTCCGCCCAGGGAAAGGTAAAATTAAAGTGCTGAGTGCCTTTGGCATAGTAGCGCGTGTTTGCGCCATTACTGATGACGAACAGCTGAACGAACTCAAATAAGCCATGTCCTGCCTTGTAGGCGGCTTTTGAGTAACGCATGGTCTGATGGAATGCCTCGGCAATCTCGATGCCGCCACGGCGCTTAAGCTCGATTTGCACTAGGGGCAAGCCGTTAACCAAGATGGTGACGTCAAAGCGACTGGTGCGCCCGTTTTGGCTGCTGTGGTCAACCATAATCTGATTGCTCAGCTGCCAAATGTTGTCATCAGCGTTTGGCCAAAAAAACTGAATATGGCGTGAGCTGCCATCATCGAATTTGACGTTGAACTTATCGCGCAGCTTTTTGGCACGCTCAAAGGCGCTGCCACTGCCAAGATGACTGATAACTTGCTTCCACTCATCATCAGATAATGGCTGATCCAGCTGATTGGCGCGGACGATTTGCGTCTTTAGGTTGGCAAGGAGTGCCGCCTCGGTGGTAATGGTAACGCGCTCATAACCCAAATCCTGCATTTGCGTCATTAGGCTGTCTTCGAGTTGGTACTCACTTTGCTCAGTCATGTTATACCTTATACAAACATCTGCTGTAATAAGCCTTTTTTCCACGTTTTGGCGTGGTCGATTTGCTCGGCAACGTTATCAATTTTTTGGTCAATAGCGGTTAGGAAGTTGGCAATTTTAGTTTGTTCTTCGCAGCAAGGATATGACATAACAGCGCTTGCTACGGTTTTCCAATCAGCGCGTGGCATCTTTGAACCAGACTGAATACTCGTAAGCTCTGAAAAACCTTCGCTTTGTATATATTGATATAGGTAATTATTAGATATCTCTATACCTGTAAGAACCCAAATCTCAGTAGAGCAGACACCCTTAAAGTCAGGCTGGGCAAATTTATTTAAATATGGACGTAATTTTCCATACAAAACATTAGATCTTTCAAATACGTTTTTCGTGCTTTTTTGATTTTTACTGTCAGTAGTGCCTAGTATTGTCCCTGTACCTTGCGATAAGTGTTCAAGTTCAATGCAAGGTAGATTATTTTCTACTTTAGGATTAAAGCTTTCTGATTTGTTCGTGAAAACGTTGCCAATCAAACTTTCTTCCCAATCCTCAAAATCACTACCATCGTCGGCTTTAAAGCGCAGTTTTTGGCTAAAAAGCTGCTGCATCATGCCTTTTTTATATTCGCTGAGTAGCTCATGCTTTTGCGTCAGCTCGTCGATTTTGGTATCAACAGCGGATAGGAATGTGGCGATTTTGGTTTGTTCTGCTATATTAGGAAAGTTGAAAGGAAATGCTAAGACATCGCCCTTAGTAATGTTGGGGTCTTTGCGGCTACTAGCTGCAAAACTTTTCCATAACTTCACATTATGATTTAAATAATCTAAAAGAAATCGCGAATCTATATTCTCGTTAGGATATATTGCCGATAATGCTTGGTTGCATGTAGCTTCATTTGCCAACAATCCTGTGCGACCAATTTGATTAAAGCCCCCATACATAGCAACAAAAACAGTTCCTTTAGGAAGCATTTTTACGGAAGTGCTTTTCAAAGCAACCTTAGAAATCTGTTCTTCCGTATGTGTAATGACAGCATTGTTCAGGTCTGTCGTTTTGACCCAAGGAATATTTGCATTTTTGAAAAATTCCTTATTACTTCTTAAAGGTGTAGCACCTGAAGTAACTTCAAAAACCTCACCTATTTTTGAGGCTAACCAACTTCCCTCAAACTCTTTAAACCGCAATTTTGGCGTTGCCATCACATTACATCCTTATCTTGTATCACCAGTAGATTCATCACCAGACGGATGAGCACCTCTTTTTGAGTGGGGTCTGATTCGGCGATCAGCAGTGTGAGCGCTGCAAGCCCCGTATCATTGATGATGGCAGTACCCTCATCATTGAATAAGCGGTTATTACGGTATAAAAAATCAACAAATAAGAACGCTGCACTGCGCTTGTTACCATCAGCAAAAGGATGGTTTTTGACGACAAAATATAACAGATGCGCCGCCTTGGATTCGATACTGGGGTAAACTTCCTCACCAAACGCCGTTTGTTGAATATTACCCAATATGGCAGCCAGTCCATCACCGCGAGGCTTAGCAAATAGCTCTGTGGCCTCTTTTTTATCCATCAGGGTTGATTTGAGCTGATTCAGTGCCTGCATGGCACTTGGTGCGTCTAAAACCTCGCCGCCTGGTTGCCCCACAGGCTCATGCAACAAACCCTCATCGTAGCGCTGCAACCATAAAAAAGTTTGGGTGTAGCGGCTGATGATCTCGACCAAACCTAGTGCGCTGTCTTTGCTATGCTGCTCAGATTGAGCCGTTTTTTTGATTAAGGCGATGGCTTGCTCAAGCTCAGCGGTGTTTTGCTGCAAACGCTGTTGATTAATGCTAAAGCCTTGGATGAGATGCTCTTTTAAGATGCGCGTTGCCCATTTGCGAAACATCACGCCTTGCTTGGATTTGATGCGATAACCCACGCTGATAATGACGTCCAAATCATATAAGGTCACGGGTTTGTCAGAAAAAGCAATTTGCACTTTTTGCAAATTGCTTTTTGGATCCACCTCTTCATCACCAATCGCGTTATTGATATGGCGTGAAATCACTGAAACATCACGGCCAAACAGATCACTCATTTGGGCTTGGCTTAGCCATACCGTGTCTTGCTCAACATTCACTTCAAGGCTGACTTGGTTGTCTACTTGATATAGCTGGATTTGACTGTCTACGGTGCTCATGACCCTACCTTAAAGGGCGAATCAATGCCCAGCTCTTCACAAAAACCGTTGATGGTAGCGTCCGTTTCTTGGCTCTTTTTTTCTAAATCTTGCAGCGCTTTGGCAACGGCTGCGAGATCCACGTCAGGCTCAGCCTCAAACGTGTCTACGTAGCGCGGAATATTGAGATTATAGTCATTATCATGAATGTCCTTTAAAGAGGCGACATGGGCAAATTTATCGACGTTTTCACGGGCTTGATAGGTCTTGATGATGGTATCGATATGCTCCGGCAGCAGCATGTTTTGATTTTTTTGTTTATCAAAGCAGTCACTGGCATCGATAAAGAAGACGTCTTTATCATGCTTACGGTTCTTTTTGAAGACTAAAACAGAGGTCGGAATACTGGTGCCATAGAAGATATTGGCAGGCAGTCCAATCACTGCGTCTAAGGCATTGAGGTTTTTGATGATGTATTCA
Source organism: Psychrobacter piscatorii (assembly GCF_001444505.1). GTDB lineage: Bacteria > Pseudomonadota > Gammaproteobacteria > Pseudomonadales > Moraxellaceae > Psychrobacter > Psychrobacter piscatorii_B. The sequence goes on from NZ_LNDJ01000101.1 coordinate 10,521, forward strand.
CGAATATCGCCCTCACTTGAACCGCGAAACAGGACGCCATGCGGCAATACCACTGCCATTGTGCCGTTATCGTCTAAGTGATGCAGCATGTGCTGGACGAATGCCATGTCGGCTTTGGTCTTGGGCGCAAGTTTGCCATAGTCTGAGAAACGCTCATCTTGAAGCAACAAGGGATCAGCTGACCACTTCGCAGAGAAAGGCGGATTGGCCACAATGGCATCAAAGCGCATTCCGACGTGCTGCGGACGCTTGAGTGTGTCTTCTTGCTTGATATCAAACTTGGTGAAGTTCACGTCATGCAAAATCATGTTCATGCGTGCTAGGTTATAGGTGGTGCGGTTCATCTCTTGACCGTAGATTCTATCTACGTCATTCGCCTCACGCTTGACGCGCAGCAGCAAAGAACCCGAGCCACACGTTGGGTCATAGACTGAGCTTATGGTGTCCTTGCCGCTGGTGACGATTTTGGCAAGTAACGTGGATACCATCTGCGGCGTGTAAAACTCTCCCGCTTTTTTGCCTGCGCCACTGGCAAACTCACCGATCAGATACTCATAAGCATCACCTAGCACATCGCTTTCGGTGTTACTAAGATCAAAATCAATGGCATCTAGGTGGCTTAGCACTTTGACGATCAGCTCATTGCGGTCATCAGGGCTGTTGCCAAGCTTGGTTGAGGTAAGATCTATGTCTTCAAATAGGTTGGCAAAATCTTCTTCTGAGTCTGTGCCTAATGTGCCCTGCTCGATGGCCTTTAGCGTATCAGCCAAATCATCAAGGATGAATGCCTGGTCTTGTTTGCCGCGTTTGGCCAGTTGATGAAACAGCTGATTGGGTGCAAGCGCGTAGCCAATCTCATCAATGGCGTTTTCTTTGACTTCCTCGATATATTCAAGATGCTCAGGATTACTGGTGTCAAAATTTGCAAAGTTATCGAAGCCTTCGCCTTCTTCAGCCAAGATATTATTGGCAAAGCGGATGAATTTATCAGATAAGTATTTATAAAAAATAAATCCTAATATGTAGTCCCGAAACTCATCTGCACCCATCTTACCGCGTAGGTCGTTGGCAATATTCCAAAGCTGCTTTTTTAGCTGTTGAAGCTGTTGTGATTGACTCATGATTATCCTAAATTAACATCGTTAGGTGTATAGGTGTATAGGTGTATAGGTGTATAGGTGTATAGGCACCCACAATAAATTCTTAAAAATCAACGCTATGGATGGGCATCAACGCTCATTCAGCCGTGACTCAATCATCTCAGTGAGTAGCTTAGTGACGGTTGTGCGATTATCAAGGACGTATTGTTTAAGCTCAAAGTAGGTATCTTCATCAAGATTGAAATTGACTCGTGTGCTCTTTTTAGGCTTATCAGTGACGTCAGACAACTCAAGCGCGTCTTTTTTATCTTTACTTGGGCGGCCAGCTTTCATAACTCTACTTCCTCATCAAAAAACGTTTTAACCTCGTTGACCAGTTGCGTGATCTCAGTCACGGCACTGCTCTTAGCAGATTCTGTCTCAAATACCGTTTTACCCACTGAAGCGCTATTTGGATAGCTGACCCGCTGCACGATTCTGGCATCAAGAACGGGCAGATTATAATCTTGTAGCACTGCGGCAACTTCCTTGCCGATGTTAGTGTTTTGGATCGCGCGAGAGACCACAAAGGCGGCTTTGAGCTTACCATCGGTCATCTCGATGCGCTGCTGCACCAAATCAACCAAATCACTGGTCGCCCATACATCATAGGGGCTTGGCTGTACGGGTATCAACACAAAGTCAGCGGCTTTTATGGCAGATAGTGCCAAATTGGTCGCTTGCGGTGAGCCATCAATTACGACGAACTCTTTATCAGAAACATTTTTTAAATCCTTATCAAGCGTTGGCCTATCAAGGCCGATAACAGGAACAGGATTGTCTTCATTAACAGCTCTCCAATCGCGAGCACTGCCTTGCTGATCACTATCAACGAGTAGCACACTATGACCCTGAAGTTGTAGCCCACGTGCCAAATGCGTGGCTATCGTGGTCTTGCCGCTGCCGCCTTTTTGGTTCAGTACTGCGATTACTTTCATGGTAAAGGCCTTATGATGATTATATATTCATACACTCAAATGAGTAAGTACTCATATAAGTATATTATCGCAAAGGGCTAGTAAGCACAACTGAAAGTATTGAGCTTATTAGTATTGGACAGGTCTTGCTATTAAACCGATATGACACGTAGTAAAATGCACTGCTTAATAGCACTATGCGTGTCTAGCGAATAATTTGTATGCTAGTAGCACTATATTTGAAATAGGAGACGATCATGATTAAGTGTCATTTATCAACGATAATGGGTGAAAAGCGCCTTAAAATTGCAGATGTTGCAAGAGAAACTTCTATCAACAGAGGCACAATCACGCGTATGTATCATGAAGAAGCCACTCGAGTAGATTTAGAAGTGATTGAAAAGCTATGCCGCTATTTTGAAATTGAGGTAGGCGATCTATATGAACTTACTGACGATTCAGATATCTAATCTCTAAACACATAAAATAACCTACAGTAGGTTATTTTATCTTGCAATGAGTCAAAATGCGTGTATAATTTTACCTGTAGCAGGACATTTAGTTAATTAAAAAATCTAATTAACCTACAGGAGGTTATTATGTATACGTCAGCGCAGCAACCAACAACGTCATCTTGGTTTGATCACAATGTGAAGGTTTTAACCAAGCAACTTATTGAAAACTTACAAATACAGCAAGGTTCACAGCTGGCCAAAATATTGGGCGTGAATCCGATTTTCTATAATGATGAGGCGCTTCATGTATGGGTACAGCGCCAGATAGATGAGGGGTTAATCGTTGATGATGAGGCGATTGGTGTGCTTGAGGCGGCGTTTATTGATTTAATGAATGCTAAAGAAGCTGTATAAATACTTGATTAAAAGAACGAGCAAAGTTTAGCTGATCAAACTAGTAGCTAAACTTTACTCATGTTTTTACACATTATTTTAAAACTTGAAATAAATGAAAAGGCTTTGTGCTTTCAGCAAGTTGAAATAGCAATGGAGTTATATCAGCTTTTCTAAGATTAATTTTTTTAGCAATATCGTCTAGGCTCATTCCTTCTGAAGTTAACTCACTAGTTATTGTATTGAGTACTTGGGAAGTCTCTCTATCCATTGGATAAGGCTCTGACTTACGATAATTATATTTTGCTATTTCTGGGCAGAGCACTCTTGTATAAACCCACTCACTTATGAACCCTAGCTTATGCATTCTATATGCCAGTGCTACTAAAGATACGCCGAACACTTTTTTCAGCTCAATAAGATTGTTGATGGTAGGATTTACATGTCTATATTCCATTAATGCAACTTCGGGCATCAAGAACGCAGATGCAAACTCATCTGCACATCTTTCGACTACTTTTGAATCCAAGTCTTCATCAAGTGATTTACTAAAACTTTCAGACATTTTCATACTGTATATGTCTCTAACTAAATGACCTAGTTCGTGACATGCATCAAAACGACTTCTCTCCATAGTTTTTTGGTTATTAAGAAAGATAAAAGGTGTGTCATCATACCAAACGCTAAAAGCATCAATATATTCCGATTTTACAAAAATAGAAAAAATACGTATACCTTTTGACTCTAATAGAGCAATTAAGTTCCCAATAGGTTTATCACCCAGGCCCCAGTCGTAACGGAGCGAATTAGCCGCTTCTTCAGGAGATAGATGAGATAAATCAGGAAGTTCTGATTGAACAAGTTCAAACTCCTCTTCAAACCAATCATTAAGCATAAAGCCAGTAATGCCATAAGTTAAAGCTTCGGCTTTGACTTTCTTAGTCATTCTAGAACGAGATCTAAAACTAACACTGTGTTCATCAATGATTGGTAAGTCACTACCTTTAAAAAAATCGATAGGGAAGCTTAGCACCCTTGAAATATCAACTAAATTAGGCTCAGTATTTCCTTTTAGATAATTTGTTAATGTTCTAGGAGTAATATTTAGCTTTTCTGCTAATTCAGCTTTGCTCACAGCTCGCCTATCGATTGCAAACTGTAATCGATTTGGATTAAACATATATTAGCCTTGAATTGATTAAGCTTTTTTCTTACGCTTGACAGGAACTACTCCTACCTCAACTTTTTCTTTCATACGCGGTGTTGTAGGAATGTTGAACTTAACATCAGGGATTTTGATCCGCGTACCCCAGTCATTGATCTTACCTTTTGCAAATGATTTTGGCTGCGAAAGCTCTAATCTCATTAACTCACCAAATCGGTAATGAAGTAAAGTCCAAATAGTCGTTCCTTTATCAGAGTTTAATAGCGGATAAATATCATCTTTAAGGGTATTTCCCTTAATTGATCTATTGCTTACGTTTCCATCTCGTAAACCTACATACTTGTTACCTGCAAAAACACGAATTGCATGCTCCTTACACGGCGATATTACGTATGCAACCCCACCTTTACCATCAACTTTAGTCCAACCAAGAGCACATAGTTTTTCTCTAAGAAAACCTGTAATGTGAAATTGCCACATTGCTAACGGAGCATTAGCTGGAAAAGAGCTTCCAACATGTTGAGTTTTTTCATTAGCGGCCAGAATCACCTCGTAAACTAGTTGAGTTGTAAGACTGGGGTGAATGGCAGCAAGAGCGCTAACGACCTCAGAATTTTCATCAATAAATTTGTCTGAAATAGCATCAAACGATGGTTGTAAAGAGAACATGGCATTTCCGATATATTATCATCAATTTGATGTATAATAATCGGAAATGCCATGTAAGTAAATAGCTAAGCGTCAATAAGATAAATAGAGCGAATTAAGTTCAGTTGCGTTGAGTATTTAGCATAGTTATTCTTATAGCCATAAGGATGGCACCCTAGTGAGGATTCGAAGCTTTGGTTGTGGGCTAATGGTAGCAACGTTTCAACTCGCTAAAATAGTCTGAGTGTACTTCGTTGTGTACTTGCCCTATATATTCTATCTGTGATCGGTGCGCTATATAGTAGACATCGAGCTGCTAGTATTTGCCATAATTATTCTTCTAGGAACAATGGTCGGTTTGGAGAGTTCTATACTGCCCATTTTAGATGGTGAAAAGGTAGTGATTTAACACCATTATTGGAACATGTTCAGTGCGTTATACAGACATCGAATTCCTAGCATTAGGTGTGAATTTAATGGCGACTAAATCAATAGCAGGGGTTATTATCATTAATTTTTCTTATTAAGATCTCCCATTTTGGTTTCTACAGGACTGTCTTGTGTAGCTCACATGATCCATGTATTACAAAAGCACAAAAAAAGGTGATAGAGAAATCATCATAGTAACTGTAACTGCCTTAGCTTTTAAAATAGCCAGCTACAAGCTACAGATCACTACTAGAGTTTCATCTACC
>NZ_LNDJ01000102.1 GCF_001444505.1 Psychrobacter piscatorii
CGGGGCGGTTCACTAAGACTTTACTGACTGCTTTAATTAGCGTTTGTACTCCTTCATCTGAAATCAACGCTTAATTCAAATTACTAAGTGTTCCTACTTATTAACGATTTTCTACGGTTGGTAACGCCTTGCCACTAAACTTATATTTGCTTTAAGCTATACTGATAACTAAAGTAGTATGCTAAAAATACAGATTTGCTTAATTTTTAAAATAACTTTTTTAATATGTCTAATGATTGAACTACATCTAATTAATAAAAAAATTGTCTCAATTAAAAACCAATAATTATAAAATAAGGAACCATTATGGAAGTTTTCTATATTCATCCCGATAATCCTCAGCCACGTCTCATTGAACAAGCCGCTGACCTACTACGCAAAGACCAGTTAATCATTTACCCAACCGATACCAGTTATGCTTTTGGTTGTCGACTAGGTGCAAAAGACGCTTTGACTAAGCTCAAGCAAATTCGTGAGCTTGACGATAAGCATCAATTTACACTGTTGTGCCGTGACCTAAGCGAAATTGCCAACTATGCAACCGTGGATAACGTGCAATTTAAGCAGCTGAAAGCACACACCCCTGCCCCTATCACTTTCATCCTCAATGCGACAAAAGATGTACCCAAAAAACTGGCACATCCTAAGAAAAAAACCATTGGTATCCGTGTACCAAGCAATCCTATTGCTCAAGCACTATTAGAAGCAATGGATGAACCTATCCTGACCAGCTCGTTAATTCTCCCTAATCGAGATGATATATTAGACGATCCATTTGAGATTGAAGACTTATTAGGTAATCAAATCGACGGACTCATCAATGCAGGTATAAAAACGACCAAGCTCACCACCATTGTGGATATGACTAGTAGCCGCCCTGAAGTCATTAGGCAAGGTGCTGCTGATGTCGATTCATTACTACTGTGATCAGATAGCAATATAATTAACTAAATTTAAGCACAAAAAAAAAGCTCCAATTCAATTGGAGCTTTTTTTATGAAATATGTCTTTAATGCAAAACTAGTCGCGATCAACCAATTCTACATAAGCCATTGGCGCATTGTCACCATCACGGTAACCACATTTTACGATACGCAAATAACCACCTGGACGCGTCTGATAACGAGGACCTAACGTGCCAAATAATTTGCCTACCATAGCTTTGCTACGCATACGGCTGAATGCTAAACGACGGTTAGCAACGCTGTCTTCTTTAGCCATAGTGATCAATGGCTCGGCAACGCGACGTAGTTCTTTAGCTTTTGGTAAAGTTGTTTTGATCAGTTCATGCTCAAATAATGAGTTGGTCATGTTCTGAAACATTGCCTTACGATGACTGCCGGTACGACCCAGCTTGACTCCACTCTTACGATGGCGCATAGTCAAAAATCCTTAAAGTTTAACGGCTACGATAAGAAAAGCGATCATCAACACGTAAATCAGCTGGTGGCCAGTTATCTAGGCGCATACCGAGCTCTAAATCTTTAGACGCTAGTACGTCTTTGATTTCTGTTAATGATTTCTTACCAAGATTTGGGGTTTTTAGAAGTTCAGTCTCTGAACGCTGTACCAAATCACCGATATAGTAAATGTTTTCAGCTTTCAAGCAGTTGGCTGAGCGAACCGTTAGTTCAAGATCGTCCACAGGGCGTAATAGCACCGGATCAACCTCTTCTTTCTCTTTCACAGGCTCAGGCGCTTCTTCAGCTTCTAGGTCAACAAAGATTGAAATCTGTTGCTGTAAAATAGTTGCTGCTTTACGAATTGCTTCTTCTGGATCTATAGTGCCATTAGTTTCAAGCTCAACGATAAGACGATCAAGATCAGTACGCTGCTCAACGCGAGCGTTCTCAACCTGATAAGCAACACGAAGCACAGGACTAAAACTTGCATCAAGCTTTAAGCGTCCAATTGCTCTGGTATCACCATCTTCACGGCGCTGGTTTGCTGGCTCATATCCACGACCCATCACTACACGCAAACGCATCTTAAGATGACCACGGTCGCTCAATGTACCCAAGACCAATTCTGGATTGATGATGTCAACATTGTGCGGTAACGCGATGTCTGCAGCAGTGATAGTGCCTGGACCTTGTTTATCCAAGGTCAAAAATACTTCATTTTGGTCATGAAGTGTAATTGCCAAGCCTTTTAGATTCAAAAGCAGGTCAAGTACGTCTTCTTGTAGTCCTTCAAGCGTTGAATATTCATGGTCAACACCATCAATCTCAGCTTCAATGACTGCAGCACCAGGTAATGAAGATAACAAGATGCGACGCAGAGCATTACCTAGGGTATGCCCAAAGCCGCGTTCTAACGGTTCGAGCGTGACTTTCGCAATCGTTTCGTTAACCGTATCCACATTAATGGCGTTCGGCGTTAGAAACTCAGTTGCATTTAGCGTCATGATGTCACCTCGATTTATTAAACTGGTTTAATTAACGTTAATTGCTCAATGCCATTTTCATAACATTGAGCATGACGTTATTACTTAGAGTATAGCTCAACGATCAAGCTTTCGTTGATTTCAGCAGGTAGATCAATACGATCAGGCGCTTTTTTGAACGTGCCTTGTAGTTTGCTATGATCAACATCAAGCCATTCTGGAATACCACGTTGGGTCGCTAGTTCGATAGCGTTTTTGATACGTAGCTGTTCGCGAGACTTCTCTTGGATAGCGATGACATCACCATCTTGAAGCTGAATTGATGGAATGTTCACACGAACAAACTCATCACGACCAGCTTTTTTTACCATAACAGTACGATGACTGACTAGCTGACGTGCTTCAGCGCGAGTTGAGCCAAAGCCCATGCGATATACCACGTTGTCTAGACGGCTCTCAAGCATAGCTAACAAGTTTTCACCAGTAGCACCGCGCTTACGAGCAGCTTCTTTATAGTAATTAGCGAACTGACGCTCTAGTACACCATAGATACGCTTAACTTTTTGCTTTTCACGCAACTGTAGAGCATATTCTGAGGTCTTGTTACGGCTTACACCGTGTTGACCTGGTGGACGACCAGCTTTTTTCGTTTTTACGTCATATGGTTTAACGCCAGACTTAAGACCTAAGTCAGTGCCTTCACGACGTGATAATTTAAGTTTTGGTCCAATATAACGGGCCATTGTTATGTCTCCTATAAGCTTTTGGGATAAAAAGCTTCGTCTTTAATATTAGACGCGGCGCTTTTTCGGCGCACGGCAACCATTGTGTGGGATTGGGGTTACATCAGAGATGCTGTTAACTTTATAACCCAATGCACCTAGTGCTCTTACCGCAGACTCACGACCCGGTCCTGGTCCTTTGACCAAAACGTCGATATTCTTAACACCATATTCTTGAGCTGCTTTACCAGCAACTTCAGCTGCAACCTGAGCTGCAAATGGTGTAGATTTACGTGAACCACGGAAGCCTTGTCCACCTGAAGTGGCCCAAGCCAATGCATTACCTTGACGATCGGTAATCGTAACAATGGTGTTATTAAAAGACGCATGGATATGGGCAATGCCCTCCGATACTGAACGACGAGTCACCTTTTTGCGACTACGAGTGTCTTTTGCCATCTTTTAGCTTCCTAAGTTAATTATCTTTTGAGAGGACGTGTCGGACCCTTGCGAGTACGAGCGTTGTTCTTAGTGTTCTGACCTCTAACTGGTAGGTTACGACGATGGCGGATGCCACGGTAACAACCAAGATCAACTAAACGCTTAATATTCATTGAAACTTCACGACGAAGGTCACCTTCAGTCATGTAATTTGCAACTTGTGCACGGATAGCATCCAACTGTGTATCATCTAACTGACTAACTTTAGTAGTAGGTGCAATGCCAACTGCTTCTAAGATTTTCTGAGCAGTGGTACGACCGATACCAAAGATGTAAGTTAGTGAAATAACAGCATGCTTATTATCCGGAATGTTTACGCCGGCAATACGAGCCATTGATTTCTCTCCATTAAAGAAAAATAAGCGTTATTTATCAATAAGGCATTATTCTTCAGATTTGTTGCTGTTAATACTAGATTCTTTATAACGATAGTCGTTCTTTTGACTTAGTTAAAAGCCTATTGATCGAAAACATTATAAAACATTCTGCATAAACACGGCAAGTGGCGGATGATATCCCATCCGCCGTTATTTTTCAAGTATTAATTTATTTAGTAACAAAAGTTAAAAAACTTATGCTATCAAATATTAACCTTGACGTTGCTTGTGGCGTGGTTCTGCTGTACAAATAACATGTACACGGCCTTTACGGCGCACAACTTTACAGCTACCACAAATCTTCTTAACTGATGCTTGAACTTTCATAGCATGCTCCTTGAAATATCGTACCGCTCATTAAGATTGAGTGGGCGATTGAATTAACGTCTGATCATGATATTGATGGGTCATCAAATGTGCTTGAATCTGTGAGATGAAATCCATTACCACAACCACCATAATCAGTAGCGACGTACCACCAAGATGGAACGGTACACCAAACGATGACTGGACGACCATTGGCATTAAACAAATAACCGTCATATACATCGCGCCAATAAAGGTCAGTCGGTTTAATACATGATCTAGGTAACGCTGAGTTTGTTGTCCTGGGCGAATACCTGGGATATACGCACCACTACGTTTAAGGTTTTCTGCTACTTCGCGTGGGCTAAATACTAAAGCCGTGTAGAAATAACAGAAGAAAATAATCATTGCGCCAAACAGTACTAAATACAGCGGTTGTCCAGGAGACAGTACCAATGCCATATTCTGTAATATTTTTTGTATAAAGGTAGGATCTGTTGATTGACCAACCCACTGCCCTAAGCTTGCTGGAAACAGCAACAAAGAGCTTGCAAAAATAGCTGGGATAACCCCTGCCATATTAAGCTTTAGCGGCAGATGTGACTGCTGCTGAGCATAAATTTTGCGGCCTTGCTGTTGCTTCTGTGCATAGTTGACAGGAACACGGCGCTGAGCACGTTCAATATAAACGATACCAGCAGTAACCGCGATGCCTAACAATACAAAAATAAATAATACAATCAAGTTCATCTGACCTTGATTGACCTGTTCGATAGATTGCGAAATCATACCTGGCGTACCAGCAACAATACTCGCAAAAATGAGCATTGAGATACCATTACCAACGCCGCGTTCTGTAATCTGCTCACCAAGCCACATCAAGAACATTGCGCCCGCTACCAATGAAGTAACGGCTGGAATATAGAAAGTCAGACCAGATGATAAGGTAAGATTTTGGCTGATTAAGCCAGCACACATTCCTAATGACTGTACTAGTGCTAAAGCAAGCGTTCCTTGACGGGTATACTTGTTCAGCTTGCGTCGTCCCGCTTCACCCTCTTTTTTGAGAGCTTCAAGCGATGGCAATACCGCAGACATCATCTGTACGATAATAGATGCTGAGATATATGGCATAATGCCAAGCGCCATAATAGACATACGCTCTAGCGCACCACCTGAGAACATGTTGAACATGCTCAAAATGGTATTTTCGTTGCGCGAAAACAGATCAGCCAGATTAACCGGATTAATACCCGGGACTGGAATGTGCGACCCTAAACGATAAACAATCAATGCGCCGATTAAGAATAATAAACGCGACCATAGCTCATCATACTTACGTATAAATGCGAATGGATTAAGCGGTATACCAGCCGATGACATTGATTGCTTTGACACGTTACTACTCCTCGATGCTACCACCAGCAGCTTCGATTGCTTGCTTAGCACCTTTAGTCACTTTGATACCTTTAAAAGTATAAGCTTTAGTGACTTCACCTGATAGCATTACACGAGCACGTTTCATATCGTGACGGATAAGGTTAGCAGCTTTAAGTGTTTCGAGGCTAACTACATCGCCTTCAATTTTATTCAGTTCAGAAAGACGTACTTCAGCAGTCTTCATAGCCAGTTTACTGGTAAAACCGAATTTTGGTAGACGACGATATAAAGGCATTTGACCACCTTCAAATCCTGAGCGAACGCTAGAACCTGAACGAGATTTCTGACCTTTTACACCACGACCACCAGTCTTACCAAGACCTGAACCGATACCACGACCACGACGTTGGGCAGTTTTCTTTGCGCCAACACCTGGTGATAATTCATTTAATCTAAGACCCATTACGCTTCCTCCACTTTTACCATGTAGTTAACGCGATTAACCATACCACGTGTTGAAGGAGTATCTTCTACTACAACAGTGTGGTTAATGCGGCGTAAACCCAATCCTTTCAAGCTCGCTTTGTGGCTCTTTAGGCGATGGGCACCCGATTTAAATTGAGTGACTTTCATTTTTTTCATCGTAACTCACCTAGTCTAAGTTAACCCAAGATTTCGTCTACAGATTTACCACGTTTAGCTGCCATCTTCTCTGGAGTTGACATATCACGTAAACCGTTAAACGTTGCACGAACAACGTTAGCAGTATTGGTAGAACCATAACATTTAGTCAAAACATCTTTGACACCAGCAACTTCTAACACAGCACGCATTGCGCCACCAGCGATTACGCCAGTACCTTCAGATGCAGGCTGCATGTAGACTTTACTAGCACCATGACTTGCTTTGATCGGATGATACAAAGTTGCATCATTTAGCTCAACAGTAACCATATTACGTTTGGCAGCTTCTAGTGCTTTTTGGATAGCAGCAGGCACTTCACGCGCTTTACCACGACCAAAGCCAACACGACCATTACCGTCACCCACTACAGTCAACGCAGTGAAAGAGAAAATACGACCACCTTTAACAACTTTTGCAACGCGATCAACGGTAACTAAGCGTTCTACTAGACCGTCAGTCTGTTCATTTTTATCATTTTTATCATTTCTAGCCATGATTAAAACTCCAATCCGTTTTCGCGAGCAGCTTCTGCTAAAGCTTTAACTCGACCATGATATTTGAAACCACTACGGTCAAAGGCAACTTTAGTAATGCCAGCTGCTTTTGCACGTTCTGCGATCATTTGGCCTACAGACGTTGCTGAATCAGCGTTACCAGTCGCGCCTGAACGCAAGCTGCTGTCTAAGGTAGATGCCTGAGCAATCACTTCACCACCATTTGGAGAGATAATCTGGGCATAAATATGTTTTGACGTGCGGTTAACCGTTAAGCGATGAACGCCTAGATGACGGATATGTGCGCGTGTTTTCTTAGCTCGACGCAGACGAGCTGCTTTTTTATCAAACATTTCAACTCACCTTATTTTTTCTTAGCTTCTTTGCGAATCACATGCTCGTCACTATAACGAATACCTTTACCTTTATAAGGCTCAGGTGGACGGAAACCACGGATATTAGCCGCTGCTTGACCAAGCTGCTGTTTATTGTTTGATTTCAAAACAATTTCAGTTTGCGTTGGGGTTTCAGCCGATACACCTTCAGGTAGTGTGTACTCTACTGGATGAGAGTAGCCAACGTTCAAGGTTACTTTGTTACCAGCAACTTGTGCGCGATAACCAACACCAATCAATTGAAGACGCTTTTCAAAGCCTTCATTTACGCCAGTAACATAGTTGTTAACAAGAGCGCGCATGGTGCCAGTGTGCATCATAGCTTCTTTTGAATCGACTGCAGGTGAGAAAATGATAGCATCATCTTCCTGTTTCAGCTCGACCAATTCATGCAGGTGTAAAGACATAGTACCGTTCTTGCCTTTAACTTCGACCTGCCGATCGTTCAAAGTAACGCTTACGCCATTTGGCAGCGTTACTGGGGCTTTAGCCACACGAGACATAGGAATATTCCTTAAAAAATTTAACTTCTTTATATTAGCGAAAAAACTAACAGGCTAAAAAGCGTGTTAGTTTAGCATAGTTGACTGTGTTAGACACCTATCAATTTGAAATAATTAAACATTACTCAATCGATAGAAGCCTAACCACCATCAAATAGACTTCATCGTCGTATAGCTTACGCTACAAATGCAACGATTTCACCACCGATACCAGCAGCGCGTGCAGCACGATCGCTCATGATACCTTGGCTTGTAGATACGATAGCAACACCCATACCTTGCTTAACAGTAGGGATTTCGTCTTTACCGCGGAACTGGCGTAGACCAGGGCGGCTATAACGTTGAATAGTTTCGATAACCGCACGGCCTTCGAAGTATTTCAATTCAATAGTAAGGGTTGCTTTGTTGTTTTCTTCTTCAGTAACAACAGCGCTCGCCACATAACCTTCGCTAACTAGCAAATCAGCAATTGATTTACGTAATTTAGAGCTCGGCATTGCTACCGATACTTTGTTAGCCATTTGTGCGTTACGGATACGGGTTAGCATATCCCCAACGGTATCTTGCATACTCATATAGTTACTCCTTACCAGCTTGCTTTACGAACACCAGGCACATCGCCTTGCATGACACGCTCACGCAGCATATTGCGTGATAAGCCAAACTTGCGGAAGTAACCGTGAGGACGACCGGTGATAGCACAACGATTACGCAGACGTACTGGTGATGAGTTGCGTGGTAGTGCTTGTAGCTCTAACATCGCGTCCATACGCTCTTCGTCTGATGCGTTGATATCACTGATAGTTTCTTTTAGCTTGATACGCTTTTCAGCATATTTAGCAACCATTTTTTCGCGTTTTAATTCGCGGTTAATCATGCTCTTCTTTGCCATAACGTCTTTACCTTATTTAAATGGGAAGCCGAATGCTTTAAGTAACGCACGACCTTCTTCATCAGATTGAGCTGACGTGGTGATTGTCACATCCATACCACGGATACGGTCAATCTTGTCAAAATCTACTTCTGGGAATACGATCTGTTCTTTGATACCCAATGAGTAGTTACCACGTCCGTCAAAGGCTTTAGGTGAAAAACCGCGGAAATCACGAATACGAGGAATTGCAATGGCAACGAGACGATCTAAAAATTCGTACATTTGCTCACCGCGTAGCGTTACTTTACAGCCAATTGGCCATTCTTCACGAATCTTAAAGCCAGCAACTGATTTACGCGCTTTGGTGACAACAGGTTTTTGACCAGCAATCGCGGTCATGTCAGCTACAGCACCTTCAAGCAATTTCTTGTCTTGAGACGCGCCGCCTACACCCATGTTAAGTGTGATTTTAGTGATTTTAGGCACTTGCATCACATTGTCCAAACCAAGATCTTCTTTGATTTGCTGCTTTAATTTATCGTTATATAAAGATTTTAATCTTGCCATTACCATTACACCCTTAGTGTCTTACGCAGTCGCCACTACTTCACCGTTTGAACGATAGACGCGTTGTTTCTTGCCATCTTCGCCAAACTGATAAGTAATACGGTCTGCTTTTTGGGTTTGCGCATTTAAGATTGCGACATTTGAGATATGCATAAAAGCTTCTTGCTTAAGAATGCCACCTTCAACGCCAGTCGCCTGATTTGGCTTCTGATGTTTAGTAACAATATTAACGCCTTCAACTTTAATACGATCGTTTTTTACAGCTTGTACAGTACCTTGCTTGCCTTTGTCTTTCCCAGCAATCACGATAACTGTATCGCCTTTACGTAATTTTGACATGGATTACCTCACAATACTTCTGGTGCTAGTGATACAATTTTCATAAACTGATCACCACGTAGTTCACGAGTTACCGGTCCAAAAATACGAGTTGCAATTGGCGCTTTGTTTTGGTTCAACAATACCGCAGCATTGTCATCAAAACGTAACACAGAACCATCTGGACGACGAACGCCTTTTTTGGTACGTACAACTACTGCATTCATCACGTCGCCTTTTTTGACACGACCACGAGGAATGGCTTCTTTAACCGTTACTTTAATAATGTCGCCAACTGATGCATAACGACGATGAGAACCACCCAGTACTTTAATGCACTGAACTCGCCTTGCACCGCTATTGTCTGCAACTTCCAGCATTGACTCAACCTGAATCATAGCGTTACTCCACACGTATGAGCAATAAAAACCAGTTGCTGCCGCTAGCACAGAATGAGCAAGGCGGCATTTTAATATAAATAACCGCAGCTTACTCTTAATGTGAGTGATATACGCTCGGCGCAATCAGCATCCTTAAAAAGGCGGCTATTTTAACAGCTTCTGGCTTTCAATGCAATTTACTTAGATTTTTTCTACTTTTTCAACCACATCAACTAGAGTCCAAGACTTAGTTTTTGAGATTGGACGCGTTTCTTTGATGCGGACAAGGTCGCCTTGTTGACAAACATTGTTCTCATCATGTGCTTTGATTTTAGTAGAACGACGAAGCTGCTTGCCATACAAAGGATGACGAACCAGACGCTCAATCAAAACTGTGATGGACTTGTCCATCTTGTCGCTGACAACTCGTCCTGTCAATACGCTAGCATTGGTAGCTGTTTGATTGTTATCGCTCATGAGTCGCCTCGTTGTTTCTCGTTAATCAAAGTCTGAAGCTGAGCAATCGTACGACGATTTGCTCTGACTTCATGGGTATTACCCAACTGACCAGTTGCTTTAGCCATACGAATACGGAAAGCATCAAGTTGCTTTTCATCAAGTAACTGGGTCAGTTCTTCTAATGATTTATCACGTAATTCACTGATCTTCATTACATTATCGTCCGCTTAACAATGGTAGTTTTAAAGGGCAGTTTTGCTGCAGCAAGCGTTAATGCATCGCGAGCAAGCTCTTCAGATACCCCTTCAATTTCATATAGCACTTTACCAGGCTTGATTTCGCATACCCAGTACTCAACTGGACCTTTACCTTTACCCATACGTACTTCTAATGGTTTGTTGGTAATAGGCTTGTCTGGGAATACACGAATCCAAATCTTACCGCCACGCTTGATTTTACGAGTGATGGTACGACGTGCTGCTTCGATTTGACGGGCTGTCATACGACCACGCGTCAATGATTTTAGACCAATTTGTCCGAATGCAACGGTGCTTCCACGATGAGCTAGCCCAGTGTTACGACCTTTATGCATTTTACGAAACTTGGTACGTTTTGGCTGTAACATAGTTTAACCTCTGTCTGAGTTTCGACGGTTTCCGTTTCCGCGACCACGGCGTTTTGGCGCACGAGTCTGCTCTTCTTTGACGGGATTATAAACACTGTTCATACCGTCAAGGATCTCTCCGCGGAAAATCCAAACTTTAACACCGATGGTGCCGTAAGTTGTCTCTGCACGAATTGACGCATAGTCAATATCAGCACGAAGTGTATGCAATGGCACACGGCCTTCACGATACCACTCACTACGAGCAATCTCAGCACCGCCAAGACGACCAGACAGCTCAACTTTAATACCTTTAGCACCAGAACGCATGCTGTTCTGTACAGCGCGTTTCATCGCACGGCGGAACATAACACGACGCTCAAGCTGGCTTGCGATACCCTCTGCTACCAAACGTGCATCAAGATCAGGTGACGTGATTTCTTCAATGTTGACCTGAGCAGGTACGCCCATAATTTTGGTCAATTCTTTTTGAAGTCTTTCGATATCTTCGCCTTTCTTACCGATAACGATACCAGGGCGCGCAGTGGCGATGGTAATCTTAGCAGCGCCAGTAGGACGCTCGATCATGATGTTGCTGATCATTGCGTTATCTAGCTTTTTACGTAGATATTCACGAACTTGAATATCGTTGATTAGGTATTCTGAGTATTGTTTAGGATCAGCATACCAGTTTGCGTTATGCTTTTTTACAACACCAAGACGAATTCCGATTGGATGTACTTTTTGACCCATAACTTATTCTCCTACCTTTATAGTGATGTGACAAGTACGCTTGCTGATACGATCAGCGCGACCTTTGGCACGTGGTAGGATACGTTTTAGCGTAATGCCTTCATCAACATAGATAGTAGCGACTTTTAGGTCGTCAATATCTAGGCCGTGATTATGTTCGGCATTGGCGATGGCTGAGTTAAGACATTTCTTAACAAAGATAGCGCCTTTTTTATTGCTATACGTTAGGATATCCAAAGCACGCTCAATAGATTTGCCACGAACTTCATCAGCAACGAGTCTAACTTTTTGTGCCGATATGGCGGCACCGCGTAATTTTGCAGTTACTTCCATGGTAAGCACCTTATCTCTTAGCTTTTTTGTCAATGCCATGACCACGATACGTACGAGTCGGGGCAAATTCACCTAGTTTATGACCAACCATCTGCTCACTTACGATAACCGGTACGTGAGTACGGCCGTTGTGGACAGATAAAGTCAGGCCAACCATTTGTGGTAGGATCATCGAGCGGCGCGACCAAGTTTTAATTGGCTTGCGTGAGTTGGTGTCTAATGCATTCTCAACTTTAGCAAATAAGTGCGCGTCTATGAATGGACCTTTTTTCAATGAACGAGGCATGAAATTCTTCCTTTATTTCTTCTTGGCGCGGCGGCGGATGATCATGTTGTCAGTACGCTTATTATGACGCGTTTTAAGTCCTTTAGACTTCTGACCCCAAGGGCTAGTTGGATGGCGACCTTTGTTACGACCTTCACCACCACCATGTGGGTGATCAACCGGGTTCATCGCGACACCACGAACTGAAGGACGAACACCACGCCAACGTGAAGCACCAGCTTTACCAAGTGATTTCAAGTTGTTTTCAGTGTTAGAAACTTCGCCAATAACAGCACGGCAGTTTACGTGTACACGGCGAGTTTCGCCTGAACGTAGACGTAAAATAGCGTAGATACCGTCACGGCCTAATAACTGAACGCTAGCACCCGCAGAACGAGCCATCTGTGCACCTTTACCGATTTTAAGTTCGATATTATGAATCACAGTACCCAATGGGATGTTTTTTAGCGGTAGGCAGTTACCTGGACGTATTGGAGATGTTTCGCCTGACATTACTGTATCGCCAACTGCTTGTTTTTTAGCAGCGATGATGTAACGACGTTCGCCATCAGCATACTTAAGTAATGCAATATGTGCAGTACGGTTAGGATCGTATTCAATACGCTCTACCACAGCTGGGATATTGTCTTTAGTACGTTTGAAGTCGATAATGCGATAATGTTGCTTATGACCACCGCCAATGTGACGAGTAGTAATACGACCATTATTGTTACGACCACCTGACTTACTTTTTGATTCTAGAAGCGCTGCATAAGGACGACCTTTATAAAGGTGTGGATGCACCACTTTTTCAACAAAACGACGGCCTGGTGATGTTGGCTTTGCTCTTACGATAGGCATGAGTGTAATCCTTATTCGTTATTCGCTGTTTCACTAGTAGAAGCAGTCGTGTTTGCGACGTCTTCACCAGCATCAGCCATTTGTACATCTTGACCAGCTTTTAAGGTAACATAGGCTTTTTTATAGTCGTTACGACGGCCGATGCTTTTACCAAAACGCTTTGTCTTACCTTTAACATTCAAAGTGTTTACTTTAGTAACTTCAACACCTTCAAACATCAACTCAACTGCTTTTTTGACTTCAAGCTTAGTAGCGTTAGAGTCAACTTTAAATACCTGCACACCAAGTGAGTCGCCAAGCATTTGAGATTTTTCTGAGAATACAGGCCCTCTTAAGACCTGATAAAGTCTTGCGTTGTTCATGCTAGTGCTTCCTCAAATTGTTTCGCAGCTTCAACTGACATGATCACTTTATCAAATGCGATCAAGCTCACTGGATCCACTTCGTTTGTACCAAGTACATTGACGTGCGGAATGTTGCGAGCAGCTAAATATAAGTTTTCGTCAACTTCTTTGGTGACGATCAATGCACGTGGTGCATCAAGCTCATTTAGCTTTGCAATCAGTTCTTTAGTTTTCGGCCCAGAAACGCTCAACTCTTCTACCAAAATCAGACGCTCTTGACGAATCAATTCTGCTAGGATGCACTGCATCGCACCGCGATACATTTTACGGTTTACTTTCTGTGACCAATCTTGTGGTTTTGCAGCGAATGCACGACCACCTGAACGCCAGATTGGGCTACGAATAGAGCCCGCACGAGCGCGACCAGTACCTTTTTGGCGCCATGGCTTGATACCACCGCCAGAAACTTCGGCACGGGTTTTTTGTGCGCGTGTACCTTGGCGAGCACCAGCTAAATAAGCGGTGACGACTTGATGCACTAGTGCTTCGTTGAATTCACGACCAAATGCCGTATCAGAAAGCTCAACCGCCGCACCTGTAACTGTTTTTAAATCCACGTTAATCCCCTTGCTTAGGCTTTGACTGACGGACGTACGATAACATCGCCACCGGTGGCACCTGGGATAGCACCCTTGATGACAAGTAACCCTTTTTCGGCGTCAACCGAAATCACTTCTAGGCCTTGAACAGTAACACGCTTGTTACCCATCTGGCCCGCCATCTTTTTGCCCTTGAATACTTTACCTGGTGACTGGTTTTGACCAGTTGAACCATGTGCACGATGAGACACTGAGTTACCATGAGTAGCATCTTGCATACTAAAGTTGTGACGTTTGATTGGACCCTGGAAGCCTTTACCTTTGC
>NZ_LNDJ01000103.1 GCF_001444505.1 Psychrobacter piscatorii
GTAAGATATAAATATTTCAAACTCAAATGTAGGGTACCTAATTTTAAGTATATTATTTATATTTCTACAAAAACTTCGTTTTCAATTAAAAATATTAATGACCACTCATGATAATACCAGTACTAAATATCACTAACGTCCAACTTACTCAACTCGACCATGAAACTTGGTGCGTGACTGCTCAAGTAAGTGATTTATCCAGTCCTGTAGAAATGAGCAACTTGTGGAACGACTCATACTGGTTATCAGCGTATCTATCATCACATATGGTTTTTACTGAGTTTCGTCATTTCAAATGGCATTATCATGCAGTACAAAAACCAATATCAAAACGTAGTATTGCTCATAGGCAACGTCAACAGCAGCGCCAAGGTGTGAGACAGTTACTACAAGCGCTACTCAATAAGCTAGAAATCAGCGATACCTTAGATGAGTCGAGCTTTCCCTATCGCCTTAGCAAAAGCAAGTATTACGTCTGTTTTAGCCATACAGCCGCTCATAACAAAGACGAATTTAATAAAAAATCTCATCAAAATATCCCTGCTATTTCATACAGCAAAATAGCAGCGGTCATCAGCCGTCGTCGCCCTGCTGGCATCGATATCGAGCACAATGATGTTGCTTGGCATATCGTCAAGCGTTTTTACTCAGATAGTGAAATTACTATTTTACAGACGTTACCAAAAAATCAGCGTGATTATATTGCAAAGTTACTATGGCAAATCAAAGAAAGCTTTATCAAGATCCATCAGTATACGTTGGCACAAGGTTTAGGTATAGATTACTCTGATGTCATTCCTGCCTTGACTGATGATATGAATAAAGACTTTATTACTATCAGTCATACTAACGATCAATCCAATCACCAAATTGCAGTATTGCAAGCAGATCAAACAGTCGTCGTTTTTTGATCATATCTGATAATGCTCTCGTATTTATTATCTTCGCTTTCTTTTAGACATAAAAAAACGACCCTAAAAAGGGTCATTTTTTGATAAAGCCTGATAATACCAGATAACCTCAAACCCTTTATTTTACGTGACTTTACTGTTAATATATCACTTGTGATAACGTTAGTGCAAATGTGAAAACGGCTACCAAATGGCTACCAAAATGGCTACCAAATAAAGGTAATAAGACAATGGCTAAAGCAGACCTAACAACTGACACTCAAATCAAGAAAGCAATCAAAGACACCATCAAGACTGCTAAGACAGCCAACCACCCCATAGCTGGCTATAAAGGCTTAGAGCTACGCATAAGACCGCATAAAGATAGCCAAGACGCTACAGCCGACTTCAGACACCGTTACACCCACCCCATTACTGGCAAACGCCCATACATGACGCTAGGACAATACCCAGCGTTGAGCCTTGCCGATGCCCGTCAATACCACAGCGACAACATGCAGTTATTAGCTAAGTGTATAGACCCAATAGAGCATAGAGCCGATGCCAAGCAAAAAGAGATAACAGACCGCCAAAACACCTTGCAGCACTTCATCAATGAATGGCGCGATATTCAAGACAGCAAAAACCTATCTACAGGCACTATTAACAAGAATAAAGAACTGCTAAAACCGATTGAAAGTCAGCTAGGACATATGAGAGTTACAGACATAACACCCAGCATCGTTATCAAGTTTATTAATGGCATTCAAAAAAAGCACACTTACAAAGGGTTAAGAGTAAGAACACTATTAAAAAGTATCTTACAGATTGCAAAAGCTCATATGGTGATTGAGTACAACCCAGCAAGCGAGCTACAGGGAACGCTTAAAAATCACAAGGTCAAACACCGCCCAGCATTAAGCAACGACGTTACCGCATTTGCCAAACTGCTAAACGACATTGACCAGTTAGATGATACACGCCAGCTATATAACAAAAGCATATTACAGCTACTGTCTTTAACGTTTGTTCGCATTGGTGACGCTTGCGCCATGCAGTGGGCAGACATTGACCTGAACGCCAAACAATGGCATTTAGAGCCGCAAAAGAGCAAAGGACGGGGCGACATGGTGGACAGCATAGTCATACCATTAGCACCGCAAGCTATGGCTATATTAGAGCGTATGCAGCCACTGACAGGCGAACAAAAACATGTATTCCATAATAGCAGACGCAAAAAAGCGCCCTATCACCACATGCAAGAAGTTAACAAGGTGCTAAATAGTGAATTAATGAATGACGGCAAAGGTTACAAGCACATTCACAGCCCCCACGGTTTTAGAGCCAGTGCAAAAACCATGCTAATGGAGCGACTGGGCTATGATGAGCTAATCACCGAACTGGCACTAGGTCATGCAATGCTGAATAAGTACGGCAAAGCATACAACCGCATGACGGCAATAGAGGATAGAACGCGCATGATGACCAAATGGGCGAACTATTTAGACGATATTAAGGCTGGCAAGTTTGATAACGTTATTCATGCTGACTTTAAGAGTAAAAAAGAGAAACAAGCCTAAAACAGCACTGCCATAACTGACAAAACCCCCATATTAGACAGTTTTTAACCAGTTTTGACGGCTCAAGGGCTGTCATTCCACTTGTGAGGCTAGGTAGTCATGAACCGAACGACAGCGATTTACACCCTTATGCTGTCAGTGCCTCACTCCTATTTTGTTCAAGGGTGTAGGGTGTAAACATGATTAAGTACTTATCTATTGATGAAGCTATCCTAATTACTGAAAACAAAATTAGAGGCTCAATGTTTGAAACATTAGGCGCAAAACAGTTTTTAGATAGATTTATAAACAAAGGACAGTTAAAACCTATCTATTATTTTGATGGTTATGCAGTCTTAAAACATTCCGCGCAACTGGATTTTAAGGGTGTAGAAATAAAAAATATATGGCGTATTGAGGGCTATTTTAAAGATGACCATTCTTTATATTTAGAGTCTAGAAAATCATTTAGCAGCTCGATACCGTTTAGGGACTCAGCTTTCAAGGGGCTAAGTAACAGTATTTTTAAACTGAGACAAAATGCTGGGTATGTGCATGAAATTATAGTAAGCCGTTTTATTGGTGACGATGAAACATCTAAAGTAATAAATAACATCAAACCTAATGACGAGTATTACAATGATAGTCACGCTTGGTTATTCCATGAAGAGCCATCATACGAACATACATACGAGTATGAAGATATTGAAGAGTCCATTCTTATAGATAGGGATAATGTTTTTTTCAGTATTGAGGATATTAATAATATCTTGGAGCAGTTGCCAGTTAATACAGGGCAGCATACAACTGCTTTGAATATCAGTGAGCAGCCAAATCAACTATTAACAGACGCGCAGAACAAAATAGCCGAGCTAGAACAACAGCTTTCAAAGTTTCAAGCCAGTGTGCCTGATGTCGTAACTATTCCCTTTGGAAAACGCATAGACTTAACTAATAAGAAATTGCCACCAGATGAGCGCCTTAAAGAGTCGTATCAAATCTATAGTAATGACTTTAGCTTTCATGAAGACACGCACCCCGTAAACACACCTGATGAAATGATAAAGCGTATTCAAGGACTACTTAATGTCATTAAGAAAAAAGATAGTAAGATATTTGAGTTAGAGCAACAGACAAATACGCCAGCTAATGCACAAGCTGAAATTGACAAGCTCAAAGAGCAGTTGGATAAAGCAAATACCGAACTGGCAGCCGCCAAGACTACGACCACAGACCAGACACTTGACTGGCAGAACATGAGTGAGCATGTTTATCCGCCTGAACTGCATTTAGCATTGATGATATGGCAGCGTATTTATGTGGATAATGAACTAAAAGATAGTCATATCACTTCTCATGGTGGCAAGTTTAAGGTAATTGCTAAAAAGTTAGGGCTTAATCCAGACAATACATTAGGCAAGCGTGTGGCAATGTTGATAAATACCGCGCATAGTAAAAACAAGCAAGATGAACTAGCTGACCTTTTGCGAGCTATTGAACAGCTACACATGCCACCTAGAAAAGAAAAGACTACCTCATAGCATAATGCCCCTTTCTTGGGGCTACCCCATTGCATACGCCCTATATGCAGCCGTACCATATCAAGATACATTATGAGGCATTGAGTTATGACGTACAGCTTAGATTTAGAGGTGCAGAACTTGTTAGCGTCTTGGGGGCATTGGGTATTAGCAGACGGTACAGGGCTAGGTTATACCAGTCCAATGGCTATGTTAATGCGCGGGCATGTTGTAGAGAAAAGCAAACCACGCACTACGATGTTTATAACTGATGATGAGGCGCTGAAAATTGAGGGGCTTGTCACTATTCTATGTGAGCATAAGCCATTAGAGGGCAAGATTTTAAGATTAAAATATATTGACCAAATGAGCGACCGCGCTATAGCCCGCGAATATCTAACGCCGCTTAAGTATGGAGAGGACAGCGACAAGCAAGTCAGCTCGCACCAAGCAGCCCAGCTCATAGCGAATGCTGAGGGGTTTATAACAGGCTTGATAATCAGTAAGAGCCGCCACCAATAAGACCAGTAACAACATGAGCAGAACATAAGAGCCTTGCAGCAATGCAGGGCTTTTTTTGTTGTCCAAAACATGAGGGGCATACCCTCACATAACGCCCCTTTCTTAAGAGTGCTCCATTGCCACACCCCATACACTGCCTAGCATACTGTTAACTCCAGACCACGCCAATCAATGGCAATCATTAGGAGTTAATAGCATGACCCCAGCAACACACAGCAAACCGACACCCCCAGCAATTCACCCAGACGGGCAAATGCGTATCAAACAAGCCGCCGCTATCTTAGGCATTCATCATCAAACGTTACGCCGCTGGTGGAAAGCTGGCAAGTTTATCAAGCCGTCAAACGTCAATGGCATCTTACTATTTAAGAACAGTGACATTCTGGCATTTATTGATAGCCAGCATGCTAACAGTGAGGTGTAACCAATGAACACTACAGCAACCGCCCCCGTTAATAACGAGCAAGTACCAAAGACCCAAATCGACACAGTAAGAGCGCACCTAATGACAGGCTCATCAATAACCACTTGGGACGCTTATCGTCTTTACCGCATTACCTCACTTGCCCAACGCATACATGAGCTTAGAAAATCGGGGCTAGTCATTCAAAGCGAAATGGTAACGCACAATGATAAGCGTTTTAGCTTGTATTGGCTCGATGAGGCAGCCTTGTTAGAAGTTGAGCATAACGACAGCAACGACAGCAACGACAGCAAAGGAGCAGAACATGCCCCAGTCTAATGAAGTGTTAGAACCGCGCCTAGTGCCAGTAGATAGCTATTATCTGTCTGTCATTGATGACCGCATACAAGACCTATCAAACGATGCTGAGAGCCTAGCAATGGCGCTTAATGCTATCCATACCGATGATGACGCAAGTAAAGGCGTAATAGTCGCTATACGGTCTGCCTTACTTGCTAATGGTGAGCTGGCAAGTATCGTTAGTGAGATGTTGAGTGGGCTTATCTTACTACCTGAAATTAAGGTGAATGACTATGAGTGATAACGACTTTATAAATCGCGTCATGGACGGGTTAAAAGAAAAGGGTTACTTGATGATACCTGATGACTTTATCGACCAGCTCATCACTACCTTGCACGCCAATGTGACAACCATTAACACCATGACCCAATTAGCAGAAATAGAAGTAAAAATGTTAGGCAGCTTGTTACCGACAGGCAGCCGACAAGTGGAGTCATTAAAAGAGCTATCGACACGCATTGCAGAAATCGCCTTTAACGTGGAGGACGTAAGAAATGACCAAAGATAACAAACCCAATCTAAAAGCCGACCACGGGCAGCCCAGTAGCAACCAGCAACCTAAACAAAGTAAGCGTAACCCTATCGGTTTTTTATCAATCATGGCTTGCTTGTTAATGCTGCTACTAATCGCCTCATGCCAGCCCGTCAATGTCCAAACACTAACAAAACTAAAGGTAAATAATCATGAGTAACTTAAACAGCACACCAGCCACATTCAAAGCAGGTGACAGCGTTCTATGCCCATCTGTAGGCAATGGCACTTATCAGCTATTCAATGATAAAGAATACGGCTGTTTAGGCTTTACCACCAACGGTAAAACATACCATTACCGCAATGACGGCAAGGTAAGCCGCGATGATGCCGCCCCGTCATTATTCCATGACACGCTAGCAAACCGCCAAGCCATAGCCACGCTATACAATGGCAACCAAACCAGCCAGCGCACAGTAATAGACATAACCGAGCCGAACGACAATGAAGTTATTGTTATGTCATCTTTTGAGCTATCAGATATTGCTTGTGACCTTGAAAGCGCAGCCGTTGTTATAAGTGATATTGGCAAGCTATTAGCCCTCATTCACTATGAGAAAATAGAGACTCACACTGCTATATCAATGGCACGCTTAACGCATGACACCACTGAAACATGGCATGAGCTACTGCAAAGCCAGTTAGGTTCAATCAATAAAACTCTAGCAATGACTCGTTACGGCAAGGAGGGCAGCCAGTGAAAACCTACCCTCCAAAACAGAGCCGTAAGCACGCCAAGCGCAAAAGCTACTATAAAAAATATAGAGAGCAACGCAAGCCTAACAAGCCACAAGCGAGGGGTAAAAGATGACCACTACACAGCAAAAAGCCCATGCGACCAACACGGGCTTAATCACTGTTTTGGGCGACCACAGCCCAGCGACAGAACAAACATTACAAGGTGATGAGCTGCTAATTCAACTCTATAACCTATTAGAGCCAAGCAGCTTGTTAGACATTCAACATGAAATCGCGCCGACCACGGGCGAACATGCAGGGGTAAAGCAGCAAACCACAGGAACAGT
The DNA here is from genome assembly GCF_001444505.1 of Psychrobacter piscatorii. Lineage (GTDB taxonomy): Bacteria > Pseudomonadota > Gammaproteobacteria > Pseudomonadales > Moraxellaceae > Psychrobacter > Psychrobacter piscatorii_B. The sequence goes on from NZ_LNDJ01000103.1 coordinate 6,813, forward strand.
AGGAGTAATATTACACAATAGAATTTTTGAGGCAATCAGTCTTTTGTGTATCAAGCCTAATGATAGCGGATTGCCTTTTGTCACTGACACCAGCCAATCATGTGCGCTATTTCTTGGCACACCTCAAAGCGATTATGAGCTTGTCATAGTTGATAATTACCTAGACGGGGTAAAGCTCGCTAAACATTTTGCACATGAGCAAATCATAGTAGCAGTGAGTCCAACGCCCTACTTATTCCTTGATACCGTTAAGCACTTTGCACACGATACCCAAGTAACGATATTCCCTAGCATTGAGCATAAGGACAAAGTTAAAAAGCAGTTTGCAGGGTGTAACGTCAAAGTAGTTATAGCCCCATTGGGTGTGATGACTCATCTTGAATGTGGCAAAAGTTACACTGAAATATTATCGTTTGATGATACCCAGATAATCGACTTGGAGCTTGCAGACTGGGCAAAGCCAAAGCCAATCAATCACACCTTGCCACCAGTGACCAGCATAACCAAGAACATGCTACCTGAACCGCTTTACAACTATGCAATGAACAGCGCCGAACGGCTCAACGTATCGCTGGAATTTGTGGCAGTGCCTTTGCTTGTGGCATTGGGTAGTGTTGTTGGTACAAAGGTAGCTATCATGCCTAAACGCTATGACGACTGGGACATAGTGCCAAACCTGTGAGGTGCAGTCATTGGGCAACCCTCAAGTAAGAAAAGTCCATCAATCGCCGCCGCAATGAAACCGATTGATAATCTTGCCAGCAAAGCACGGGCAGCTCATGAACTCGCTAAACAAGAACATGAAACGCAAAAGCTTATCAACGACAGCAAAGCAAAGGCAGACGATGACGCACTCAAGAAAATGGCTAAGCAGCTCGCTACCCAAGCCGATGACACGGACAACCCTATAACACCTGATGACTTGCACCAAAAGGCAGCCGCCATAGCAGAGAGTAAGGCACAAGATAACAACGTCCCTACACCACGCCGACACATGGTAGGCGATATTACTATGGAAAAGCTGGGCGAAATTGAGAACGAGAACAATAATGGCGTACTACAGTTTCGTGATGAGCTGTCAGGCTTTTTAGCCAGTCTTGATAAGGAGGGCGAACAAGAAAAACGCGCGTTTTATTTAGAGGGCTTTAACGGTACAGGCAGCGCAATGGTGGACAGAATAGGGCGCGGCTCGCTATTCATTGAAAATCATTGTTTGTCTGTCATTGGTGGCTTGCAGCCTGATAAGCTCGAAATGTATTTAGAGAAAACCATGCGAGGGTTAGGCAATGACGGACTCATGCAACGCTTTCAAATGATGGTTTACCCAGACCCAATAGCACGGGCAAAGGAGAACGATATAGCCGTGGACAAGGATAGCCGTAACGCCGTTTATGCCTTGTTTGAGTCAATGGACAACCTTTATACTGATAGCCTAGTCAGTTACGGGGCACATGAGCCAAACGAATATTACAAGCGCCCATACTTTCGTTTTGATAGTAATGCCTATCCTGTGTTTATGGATTGGTATAACAACTTACAGAACAAAGCTGATGAGGCAGAACATGACGTAATAACCCAGCACTTGCTCAAGTATGGCAGACTGATACCAGCGTTAGCCCTCATCTTTCATCTGGTGGACTGTATCGAGATAGGCAGACGTTTAGGAGGGGTTAGCCTTGACGCACTCAAAGCAGCGATTGCATGGGGCGATATGTTGGAGTCGCACATGCTGAGAGTTTATAGCTGCATTACTGATAATTCACACCTCAAAGCGTCTTTACTATCAAATAAAATATTAGAGATGGTTAAAAAAGGAGGTGACAAAACCGACAAAACCAACTGGCTAAGTTATGGCTTTACGGCTCGAAGTCTTAAGCGCAAGAACTGGAAAGGGCTAAATGATGACAATGCCATACAGACCGCGCTTGATGTGCTGATAGAATATGACTGGCTCAATTACAAGCAGGTGGAAAGCACGGGACAAGGTGGCAGACCAACAGAGCGTTACTTTATCAATCCAAACCTAAAAACATTTATTTAGTTTCGTCAGTTTTGGCAGTGCAATATCAGGGCGTTATTAATAAATAGCGTCCTTTTTTGTGCCTGTTTGGGGGTTATGTCAGTTTTGACAGTGCAAATTTGGAGGCAATAGTAATAATTTAATGATTAATTGAGGCATGAGCGTCTTTTTATAATGTAAAGATATCCTAAGGAAACCCTAAGGTTTTAGATAAACAGCACCGCCGCGCATGTTGTCATTTGTTTACATTGTCAGCACTCAAAACCTGAGGAAACCCCTAGTTTTTAGATGCGTCCAGTTTTGGACTTATCTCATGCAAAGGGTAATTTTCGGACATCGTAGAACCCAGCAAAACCCAATATTCAAAACCTGATAAAACCTTACATTCAAACCAGTTTGATGACTGCCAGCATGTTAATAAATGTTAAGGTTTAAAAGCATAATTACCTTTACCCTCCTATACGGATTGCAAAGCATGAATGACAATAATAACCGCGCCAAGCCTTACCATTGATAAACCACAGAGTTACAACACAGTCAAAAAGGCGTAGAGCCGTCAAACAAAATCAGCACCGCGCTACTACCTCATAAAACCTCATATTAATATTATCCATTGGCAGCACTCACTACCCCAAGAAAACCACAAGGTTAGAACCTGTCAAAACCTGTTATTGCTGACAAATGCTAACATTGAGAACCTAATAAAACCTCACATTGAAACGTTAGAAAACCACATATCGAAAACCTTATAAAACCTTACATTCAAAACCAAATCACACACCGCGCAATGCTGGCTTGAAACTTACCGTTGCCTAGTTTTCGGAGTCCATAAAAGGGGCAATTTTCGGACATCGTAAGCAGGGTTAAAAATGAATTGTTGGACACGTTAGGGGGAGTTTATGGAACAGTACGCACACGCGCGAAGCAAGCACCAATTACAAGGGACTTTTGCGAACAGTACGCATGCACATAAAGGACTTTTTAGAGTCCATAAAAAGGGGAGTTTTCGGACAGGTATCGAGGGGGGTATTGTTTTGAGTTTTGAGCGTATCGACAGAGGACACCGCCACCATTCACACGCACAAGAAAAAAACCGTTTCAAAAAGAAGTTAAAGGGAATTTCGCGACAAGTAACGTAGGCGCGTGACTTACAGCCACTATGAGTAAGTTAAAGCCATGTTAAAAAGAGAGCACCGCCCTAGCATGTTGAGGAATGTTGAAACGGTAAATAATATCCAAAAATTAAAGCTACTGGCTACCAAATCGGCTACCAAATGAAGTATGAATATAATTATTACCATTTAAAACAATAACTTACAATACAAAAAAACGACCCTAAAAAGGGTCGTTTTTTTTGTTCTAATGACAGTACTTACACTGTGATTAGATTAGAAACGGTAAGTTGCACCAAGTTTAACGATTGGCATCCACTCAAGATAATTCTCGTCTTCTAATTCTTTCTTGATTTGATCTTCAGCAAGTGCACCGTTAGCACCGTTAGCATTAACAGTTGCTGTTGTCTTACCAAGATACGCAGCACCTAGCTCGCCAAATACACCGAAGTTGTTAGTGATGTTAGGACGGAAACCAATAGTTAAGTAAGGAGCTAGCTTGTTACGATGCTCAAGATCAGCTTGCACGCCACCAACTTCTGTAATATCGCCACGCGTTAAATCAACTTGATCAGGATCAGGCGTACCTACGAAGTAACGAGCGCCGTCAACTGGATAGTAGCCATTATCGCCTGCATCTTTAGCATTAGCAGTCGCTGTGATTTCGTTATCAGGAACGATGATACCAGCACCCATAGTGAACCAGTTACCAGTAGGACGCAATTGCACACCTAGATATGGGTTGCTAAAGTCAGTGTCAACATCATAGTTTACATCGTTTGCATCAAAATCACCGCCGAAAAGCTCAGCAGCGTCGCCACCTGCCCAACCAGCTTGTAATTCAGTTTTCTCGTTAAGTGACCAACCGATGTTAGCACCATAACCTAGAGTACCAACTTCAGCACTAACAGATGCTGGGTTAACAGCTGTTTGGAAGAAAGTTTTAGTACCACCAACTACAGCACCAGTAGTGTTGCGTACGATACCAGCATCAGAGTTATATGCGTAAGCAGGTTCTGCTTGGTAGGCAACAGCCACTGGTTCAGCTTCGTATACTACTGCATCGTTATTATCAACAACGATAACTGGATCAGCTGCTAATGCAGCAGTTGATGCTAGAACAGCAGCAGAGATAGCTGTAAGTTTAATAAGTTTCATAATTATTCTCCTAAAGTGTAAAGTAACTCGCCCGTAAAAAATGATAATTTTGCTCTTTTTTAAACCACCATTTTGTTGAAGAGATTAAAACAATTTTGACTCAAAAAGTCACCCCCATAGATGCGCTTTTTATTTGCCGTTATGTAAAGATTGCATAGTTACTGTAATAATTGCTACACCAACCTGCAAAACTTTGAATTCCTGTTACAAAACCCTCTCAAAGCAATTAATCAGGGTAGACATGAATACTGATCCGCTTAATGTTCATGTGAGGGTATTACAAAATGTTTCATCATAATGTCTGAGTAAGCCACTCAACTCAACAGCAGTTATATAGCTTATTACTACAGAATGTTGCAATGTGTGAGTTGAGGTATCTACTGTTTCGCTTAGAAAAAATTGTAAATATGGAAGCTAACAGTACAAATGTTCTTATATAGTATCACCAAGCCTTGTCTCAGCTTGATATTGTGCTAAATTAGACATAGAGATAGATCTATCGTGGGAATGCAGATTTATTACTATTTGTCTTCGTTATGAAAACATTATAGTCTCGTCAGCCTCACCCCCTTTTACTACTACTGAGCCTTTTATATGCCTAAAGTATCCTCGATCACCCGTGTGTTAGAGATCATAGAAGCCGTGTCATATGCTTCTAAACCTCTCTCTCCACTTGAGCTATCGCAAGAGTTGGATATTCCTAAACCGACCATACACCGTTTAATTCAGAATTTGGTCGACGATGGTTTTTTGACCGTTGATATCGGTGGCGGTATTGTTCCTGGTAAACGGGTTCGCAATCTGAGCGTTGAGCTTTGGCAGCAGCGCTTATTCTTTAATGAGCGCCAGATGATTTTGCAAAAACTGGTTGATGAGCTTAAAGAAACTTGCGGTATCGGTGTTCCTTATCATATGAATATGATTTATACCAACCGCGCACAAACGACCTTACCATTGCAGATATACCTCCCAGTAGGTGCAAAGTCGCCCATGTGGTGTACGGCAACTGGTAAATTGTATTTGAGCCAACTGTCTACCACCAGTCGTAATAAAATATTGCAGGGTTTACCATTAGACAAATTCACCAAAAATACCATCACTGATATTGACGCCTTGAATGCCGAGCTCGATCGTATCGCTACCACTGGCATTGGTATTGATAACGAGGAGTTTATCTCTGAAATGGTGGGAGTGGCGGTGCCTATATTAGATAAAAAGTCGCGCTATCTGGCCTCATTGTACCTGCATGCACCAACGATACGCGTATCGCTCGACGAATTACTGACTCATGTACCTCGACTACAGCAAGCAGCGCAAGATATTCAAGCTCTCGTGTATGACTTACAAAGCTAATAGAGTCATTGCTCATTCATTACTATGATCAAATAAAAAAAAGGTTCATGCTATAAATGTAGCATGAACCTTTTTGCATATAACAAGCGCTCTTTAATCAGTCCTCACTATTCACGATAGTAAGAGTGATTGAGTATATGAGTCGTTATTTCTAAGATAATTCTAAAACAATACCGAGGCATCATGACGGCCCATAATACTAGAGAAGTCTTTATCACCGTTCTCAAGCGTGTGCGTGGCATATAACTCTGTTGCCTTGGCACCCATTGGCGTGTCTACATGAGTATCCTTTGCCGTTTGCATGGCAAGATTGAGATCTTTTTGCATCAGCTTACTCATAAAACCACCTTGGTAGCCATTGCTAGATGGGACATTTTCCATAACTTGCGGATAAGGGTTATAGACCTCTAACGTCCAGTTACGGCCTGAGCTTTGTAGCATAATATCTGATAATACTTTGGGATCTAGACCGTTCTTAACCCCTAAATTAATCGCCTCTGCCGTGCCTGCCATTAGGATACCTAATAGCATGTTGTTGCAAATCTTCGCAACTTGTCCTGCACCATGTTCGCCTGCATGAAAAATATTTTTCCCCATTACAGCGAGTATCGGCTCAGCTTTGGCAAAAGCGTCGTCATCACCACCAACAATAAAGGTCAAGCTACCAGCAATCGCCCCGCCTGTCCCGCCAGACACGGGGGCATCCAAAAAGTCGATGCCAAGATGGCTTGCAGCGTCTGCCACTGTCCTAGCATCAGCAGCCGCTATTGTACTACTGTCAATCACAAGCGTGCCTTTTGGTAATTCTGCCAGCAGACCATTAGCGCCACTATCGCCCAGATACACAGAGTGCACATGCTGACCCGCCGGCAGCATACTAATGACAACTTGAGCATTGCTCGCTGCATCTTTAGGACTCTGTGCCACGCGAGCACCTGCTTTTTCTAAGCGCTGGGTTGCTGCATCAGACAAATCAAAGACAGAAAGTGTATATCCTGCCTTTAATAAGTTTTCTGCCATAGGCGCACCCATATTACCAAGCCCAATAAAGGCAATATTTGGTTTAGAGTTATTATCCATCATCACTGTATCTTTTGTACCCATCTCATCACTCCTTGATGATTTATGATGTAGCCATTGCTACATACTATTTGACAATATTTGTTAGTAGGGCGTGTTGAACATTCGCAAAT
>NZ_LNDJ01000104.1 GCF_001444505.1 Psychrobacter piscatorii
GTCTCATCGATTGATTCGTAAGATTCTTTCACACAATCTGTGCTTTGTACTCAACAAAAAACTTGGTAATCCGCCTCTTCAGTTTGATTTGCTTATTTCAAGTTGAGAGTGGGGTATATACAGGCTAATGTTGTGGCCTTGTTTGCTTAGATGAGCATGCAATCGATCTACGCCATAACGTTCTTTCATTTCACTGTGAGCGGCTTTAACTAGTAGCTCGCACTGATTGCGGTGTACCTGCTGTTCGCTGATGTCACGACTTAGCCAATCGTAGTAGCTTGAGGGCTTAACGCTTAATACACGGCACATAGTAGTGGTGCTAAATATCTGACGATTGTCTTTGATAAAAGCGTACTTTACGGGCTGTTTTTCGCGAAGTACGCGGTCGCCTTTTTTAGAATCTCGCGCTCCTCTTCAGCCACTTTGAGCTGACGCTTGAGCTGCTTTATTTCTTGAAGAGCACTCATAAGGTCAGGATCATATTGCTCTGTGCCAACAAGCTTGCCTTGATTGGCTTTGTTATGCCAGTTTGATAGCGTTTGCATGGCAATACCTAACTGCTTTGCAGTAGCTGAGATATTGCCATTATTATCTGCTATCTTCTTGACAGCTTCAGCTTTAAATTCGTCACTGTAGGTTCTTAATTTCTTGGTCATGGTAAACTCCTATAATTGTGCTTAGTTTACCAAGTTTAGTTGTACGGTTTCTTCAGCATAGCTCATATAGCGTTCGATTTGGCAGCTTTATATCTGCTTTACTAAGCGCATAGGTCGCCATCAGCGTGGCAAAATGGTTGTAATATTCAAAGCTCCGCTCAGGCGATAAGTGGCCCATAATACCTGATAGAGCGTACCAGCGATCTTGTCCATTGATATGCTCTCCGAGTATGCCTTGTTTGATGCGAAGCACATCGCTTTCATCATAATCGGTTAGGGCTTCTACGAGATCTGAATGACCTACTAGCACCAGAGATAGGTTACTCACTGCCGTATGCCTAAACCCATGAAAGGTATGCTCTACCACGTTATCATCTACTGATATGTCTTTTAAGACTCGTTTGAGTAATTGCAACGGAACATGGTCATCAATAGGGCGCTGATCCGATGATAAGGTAAAGATAAATTTGTTTGAGTTGTCGCCAATATTACTCTGCACAAAGTTAATAAAAAAATTCAGCTCATTAGGTTTGAGGAGAGCAAATAAGGGAACGCGGCGAATACTACTTTGAGTCTTAGTTGGACGGTAGCTATTGGGCCTGATCACCACTGAGGGTGTGGCTGTTTTTAAGCCTTCGATGTCATTATACTTAAGTCCCAACAGCTCTTTTTTGCGCATCCCAGTACGATAGACTAAGATAAATAAAAGCGCGAACATCTCCCGCTCCAATATATCTACAGAACCCAGTATCTGCGTAATAATGGCTTGGTACGCTTGCGGTGATATCAGCTCCGCACGTACACGCCGACCATTTTTGGACTGCTGGAAATTCACAGAGGGAAGGTTGTATTTGCTCTTGGCAAAGTTGTGCATACTCTTTAATAAATTGGCAGAATATCCAATATCAGTATTGTTTCGTACGACAGCTTTGTATTCTAAGATGTCTTCATAGAGCTCTTCAAACTCTTCTTCTGACCAAATATCCATCCTTGTCAGTAGATGATTGAACCATTTGACTACGATTTACTAAAGCTTCAAACGCACTCCCATCTTGGCGAGTCATGTTCGGCACATAGCGACTATAGGTATTGAATAGCATCTTAGTGGTAGAGTGTCCCATTTGACTTGCTATCCATTCAGGGCTCTCGCCAGCTGCTAACCAAAGCGTGGCTGCGGTATGACGAGTCTGATAGGCATTACGCTTCTTGAGACCCAAAATCTTAAGAGTAGGGTGCCAAACGCGTTTGTTGACATTGTTGTAATCTAAAGGCTCACCCGTATGAGAGCAGAACACATAGTCAGAACGCTTGTATGTAATGTCTTGCTGCTCCACTAGGGCCTCATATACCCAAGGAGACATCTGAATAGCTCTATAGGACTCCTCCGTCTTAGGCGGTACGATCTTACCTTTGACCAAAGCTTGCTTAATGACAATCTCGCGACGATTAAAGTCGATATTTTCCCAAGTTAAGCCATCGATCTCACTAGTGCGCATACCTGTAAAGAATCTTACTAAGTAATAGTTACGATAGTCTTCCCTAACGCCGTTAATGAACGTCCAAACCTCCTCAAGCGTGAAAGGTTGAATATCAGTCTTAGGCTCCTTAAGGGATTTAATATCGTAGTAAGGGTTTTCAAAATGGTAGCGTTTAGAGGCTTCTTTTAGTATCATACCTAAAGGTACCATTATCGAATTGATGCGTGCCGCTGACAGATGTTTGTTAGCTTTTCCGTACGTTACTTTGGCGAGCGATGAACGGAAGGCTAATACATCTGTCTTTTTTATGAGATGAATAGGCTTAGTGTCGAACTTAGGCAGTAAATACATATCAATAATTTCTTTAATCTTACGTTTGTAAGTATCACGCCATTCGATCTCTTTTTCAGAAAACCATAGCAGCGCAAATTCCTTAAATGAAAGGACGTCACTTTAAAGACAGTCCTTGCGATCACTTAACGCCATCATCTCATCGCATTTATCGCTTTTGGGGAAATACTTAGCATAACTAAATATGCCCAAGGTAATCTCTGCTTCCATCTTCTCAATCACTTTTTCAAGCTTTTTACGATTCGCTGGCGTGTCAATGAGGTTTGTCGTTTCCCTACAGCGTTTGTTCATATAGCGAAAGTCAACAAATAGCATATTGCTACCTTTGCGTGTTCTAATACTAGCCATGATATTTCTCCTTATTGTAGTGCCATAGCGTTGATGCTACCGGCGACGCCAGTACGCATATCTTTTTCAATCTCTTCCCAAACATATAAAATCTTACGGCCGCCGAAAGGGCGAATGTAATGAATACCTTCAATCAGCACAGTATCTTTGAGCTCGTTACGTATCGTACGAGGGTTATACTTAATGAGCTCAGAAAGCTCTTGGGTAGTTAGGTAGGTATGTGACATAACAAATGTCTTTATAAAAGTATTTTGTTATTCGATAGAAGTGCTTTACTAGCTAACGTAATTCGATGCAAGTACTTTTTTAGTCCATTAAGGAATTATTGATGATTTTATGTAATTTACCAGTGCTACTAGCTGAACGTCGTATGAAAGTCGCAGATTTGATAAGAATGACGGGAATCAGCAAGTCGACTATGCACAAAATCTATAACGAACAAACTTCAAGAATCGATTTCGAGACCATGGATAAGATTTGTGAAGCATTAGATATTGGAGTAGGCGACTTATTTACTTATGTACCTAACGAGTCGCTAGAAAAAGAAAAGTAAGTTAGTTTTAGGGTAGTTTTAGAACAGCTATAGTAGAGGTCAAAAAGACTATATTAATAAATAGGAAAAATTAAGAGAAGGCGCAACTTGGGCGCATTTTGGGCACACAGGTTTTTCAACAATAATTTTTTGATGTCTTACAGATATAAAGTTTAGTTGAAATTAACCTTTCTATTCCGCTACAGCCTTTATATTTCAGGCATAAAAAAAGCCCCAATCAAAAAGATTGGGGCTTTCGAATCTGGTAGGCGTAATCGGATTCGAACCAACGACCTCTACCATGTCAAGGTAGCGCTCTAACCAACTGAGCTATACGCCTATTTAGGTTGAGCATTTTAGCAAGTTTTTAAGACTTTGCAAGCCTTTTTTATAAAAAAATTGAATTATTATGAAAATACTTATAATTCCTTCGATATTGAAGCTTTTTATGGCCTTTTCTCTACAGTTTGGCGACTGCCAGCGATTTATCTGATGCGTTTGGATGGTGTTCTGTGGGTGATAAGCATTAAGGATAAAGCTGCATAGAGATATCACCGGTATTGATGTTACTATGGTTGTCATAATGGCTCAGTGGTTTTCATAAAAGAGCAATGGTTTTGATCAGAGGTCGTTGTACAGACTGTTTTGTTTGATGTCAGGACTCAATGATGACGGTGACAAGGCTATGATGATATTAACGTAGAATGGGATAGATTATGGGGTTATTAGTCGAAGGTAAGTGGCAAGATCAGTGGTATGACACAAAATCCAGTGGGGGGCGTTTTCAGCGTGAGGATGCAGGCTTTAGAAACTGGGTGACCGCAGACGGTAGCGCAGGCCCATCAGGGGTAGGCGGTTTTAAAGCCGAGCCAAACCGTTATCATCTGTATGTATCGCTGGCTTGCCCTTGGGCGCATCGCACCACCATCTATCGTAAGCTCAAGGGCTTGGAGGATATGGTGTCGTTGTCGGTCGTGCATCCGTTTATGGGTGATAATGGCTGGACGTTTGCCGCGGGTGAGGGCGTGATTGCTGATCCGCTGATCAATGCAGATTATGCTTATGAGCTTTATATTAAAGCAAAACCCAATTATACGGGACGGGTTACTGTTCCGATTTTATGGGACAAGAAGACCAATACGATCGTAAGCAATGAGTCCTCTGAGATCATTCGTATGTTTAATTCAGTTTTTGACGACGTTGGCGCTCTGGCAGGCGATTTCTCGCCAGCATCGTTATTGCCAGAAATCGATGATATTAATGCGTTTGTCTATACGACGATTAATAATGGTGTGTACAAGGCTGGATTTTCGACCACACAAGAGGCTTATGAAGAGGCGGTGATTGAGCTGTTTGCCGCATTAGATACACTGGAAGCGCGCCTAGCAGATAAGCGTTACCTCACAGGGAGCACTATCACCGAAGCGGATTGGCGACTGTTTACCACCTTAGTTCGTTTTGACGCGGTCTATGTTGGGCATTTTAAATGCAACCTACGCCGCATTATCGACTATCCAAACCTGTGGGGCTATCTGCGTGATCTATACCAAGTTCCAGGTATCGCTGAGACAGTAAATATGGAGCACATCAAGCAGCACTATTACACCAGCCACGCCAATATCAACCCCACTCGTATCATCCCTATTGGCCCTGCTATTGATTTTATGACAGCACATCATCGTGATCAGCTATAGACATGTTTGCTTTATACATGTGAACAAAAACGGCTAAGCACAAATAGAATTTCAATAAAAAACACCCCAGCGACTATGAAGCAGCTGGGGTGTTTTACGATGTAAAAAGCATTTTAATTGATATTAAGCATTATTTAGCTGACGGGCTGCCTCTAACGCAAAGTAAGTCAAGATACCATCAGCACCAGCACGGCGGAACCCGATCAAAGATTCTAAAATCACAGCATCACTGAGCCAACCGTTCTGGATAGCTGCCATATGCATGGCATATTCACCAGAGACTTGATAGGCAAAGGTCGGTATACCAAAGGTATCTTTGACTTCACGGATAAGGTCTAAGTATGGCTGGCCTGGTTTGATCATGACCATGTCAGCGCCTTCATTGATGTCCATAGCGACTTCATGCAAGGCTTCTGCACGATTACCAAAGTCCATCTGATATTGTTTTTTGTGCCCACCTTTTAAATTGCCCGCACTACCGACAGCATCACGGAATGGACCGTAGTAAGCAGAGGCGTATTTGGCTGAGTAGGCCATGATCGCGGTATTAACAAAGCCTTCTGCTTCAAAGGCATCACGCATGGCTTTGATACGCCCATCCATCATGTCACTAGGAGAGATGATATCGGCACCAGCGCGAGCGTGTACGAGTGCCTGCTTAACCAATACCTCGATGGTTGCATCATTGATGACGTAGCCGCTGTCATCGAGCAGACCGTCTTGACCGTGTGAGGTATAAGGGTCTAGTGCGACATCAGTCATGACGACCATCTCTGGTACGGCGTCTTTGACCGCTTTGACTGCGCGTGCGGTAAGACCATCTTCGTCGTAAGCGGCTTTGCCATCAGGGGTTTTTAATGCGTTGTCAATGACAGGGAAGATGTCGATGGTAGTGACACCCTCTGCCAAGAGCTCTTTGGCATAATTAATAAGCAAGTCGATTGATAAACGCTCAACGCCCGGCATGCTAGAGATCGTCTCGCGCTGATTGTCGCCTTCTAATACAAAGACAGGCGCGATAAAGTGCTTGGGATGTAGTTCGACTTCACGAATCATTGCTCGTACATTGTCGTTATAGCGTAGACGACGCAAGCGAGTGGCAGGGTATTGGCGGTTAAACGTATAGCTCATAATAATTCCTTACTATCATTTTAGTAGTTATGGTGTTGCTCGAGTGAAAATTATTTTATAAGTCATTTTTTATGGCACTGGCTTCTCAAAAAAGCGACTTATAAAACGATTTTACTATAACTAACAGGCTCAAAATAAAGCAAAAAGCCCTACCAAGTTAAGTCGGTAGGGCTGATGATACTTATCGACTATCAACGTAAAGATACGATTACGTCACGAGATTATGAGCCCATCATTTAAGGCTCGACAATCTGTGTCACAGGCACTTGTTCAACGCTCGCATCATTGAAGCGAGTCTCTTCAGTCACCACACCGACAGCTGCATCTTTTTTACCATCATCATTCACATCGACGATAACGGTGGGTTCAAAAGTGGTGGTTTTCGTCGTTTGAGATTGCTTGATTGCTAAAGCCTCTTGTGGAGACACAACAGGTGCTGAGCCAGCTGCTTGAATAGCATTTGTTGCTTTGGCTTTTGCACTCTTGGCAGATCCAGTAACGATTTGGGCTAAGTTGGTGTGCTGCGGTACAGGAATCACTGCTGGCACATCAAGGTTGGCACCGCCACCGAGGGCTTGATACAGCTCAACTTGACTGGTGATTTTCTGTAGCTCTAAATCCAATATACCTTGCTGAGTAGAGAATAGTGAACGCTGAGCATCCAGCACGTCTAGATAGTTATCAAGACCTGCTTTGAAGCGGGCATCGGCAATTTGATAAGTCTGCTCAAAGTTATCTTGCAAGCGATACTGCGACTGTAGCTGCTCACCCAAAGTAGCACGCGTAGCCAGTACGTCTGACACCTCACGGAAGGCTGTCTGAATAGCACCCTCATAATTTGCCAATGTTTGCTTACGTTCGATTTGCGCGACATCATAATTGGCATCCAAGCGACCAGCATCAAAAATAGGCACGCTAATGTTAGGACCAAACGACCAACCAACCGCGCTGTTTTTGAACAAATCGCTCAGGCTGCTACTGCTCACACCAACACTACTGGCAAGACTGATCGAAGGATAATAAGCAGCACGAGCCACTTCGATATTGGCACCAGCCGCTTTTAGGTTATATTCTGCTTGTAGCACATCAGGACGGTAGCGTAACAGCTCGCTTGGTAATCCTGCGCTAAATATCTTTTGAGTAGTGATATTGCTGACCGCAGGCGTTGGGATCAGCTCATTCGGTATAGCGCCGCCCACCAAGTACTGCAAGGCATTGCGTGACTGCAGAATACTGCTTTGCGCGCGCAGTACCGCCAGCTTAGCATTCTCAAGTGAAGCGCTGGCTTGTAGTGATGGTAGCTTGGGATCAATACCTGCTTCAAAGCGCTTATTAGCAATAAACAGTGACTGCTCACGGCTCTGTACGGTGGCTTCTGCCAACTTTAACTGTGCCAGACTGTAGCTGAGATTGGCATAGCTTTGGGCAATATTACTAATCAGGCTGATCTGTGTGGCATCTTTGGCAGCAGTGGTTGCCAAGAAGCTTTGCAGCGCTTGATCTTTTAGGCTGGCTATTCGACCCCAAAAGTCTAGCTCATAGCTGGCAAGACCAAGCTGTACGTTATAGCTACTGTTTGGGCTAGTGCTGACACGGTTTTGTGCCTGACGAGTATAGCCTGCGCTGCCGTTGATGGCTGGGGCATCGTTGATATCGGTGATTTGATACTGCGCGCGTGCTTTTTCGATCGCCAAACGCGCACTTTCAAAATCTTTGTTCTTCTCAAGACCCAGCGCAATCAGTCCTTTTAAGCGCTCATCGCTATAAAAATTCTGCCAACGCTGGGCCGCAATACTTGGCTGCTCAGGAGTGCTGATTGTTTCTTGATCAAATGCCCCATAGGTTTGCTGCATCGGGATATTTGGCTCTGCCAAAACAGGATTCATATCCGCTTTTGGGATGGTGTTACAAGCGGCCATGCTGATTGCCAATGCAGTCAAACCTAACAGGCGACCACTGTTTTTGCGCAAACGAGATAGCGCTGGCTGCGCATCGATAGCTGTAATAGCTACCGATGATGAGTTAGTGATAGATGTTTTTTGAGCACTCATTGTGTATTGTCTCCAAGACTTGCAGGCTGATAACTCTCAGAAGGTGTTGGGTTATGCGAGTTAGGCGTACCATTGCCACCATCTTTATCATTGGGTGTGTTGTTCTCATATTTATGCGGGAACGCACTACGCACCCAGATATAGAACATTGGAATAAAGAAGATGCCGAGGAAGGTAGCGGTTAAGACACCACCGACCACACTGGTACCAATAGCATTCTGACTGCCTGAGCCTGGACCGTTCGCCAAGAATAATGGCACAACACCGAGCCCAAAGGCAAGTGAGGTCATGATAATTGGACGCAGACGTTGACGTGCTGCGGTCATGACGGCCTCTGTCAGACTATAGCCTTCTTCTTGGTGTTCTTTGGCAAATTCAATAATCAAGATGGCGTTTTTGGCGGACAAACCAACGACGGTGAGTAGACCCACTTGCAAGTAGATGTCGTTGGCAAAACCGCGTAACCACGTAAATATCACCGCACCCAATACCCCAAGTGGAATAACCAATAGAACAGAGAAGGGGATAGACCAGCTCTCATATAGTGCCGCCAAGCACAAGAATACGACTAGGATCGAAAGCGCATAAAGCATCGGCGCCTGGGCACCTGATTTTTGCTCTTCTAATGACATACCCGTCCACTCGTAACTGATACCTTCAGGTAATTTGTCAATCATGGCTTCCATCGAGCTCATCGCTTCACCAGTACTCAAACCTGGGGCTGCACTACCTTGGATATTCATTGATGGTAAGCTGTTATAACGCGTCAGACGCGGTGAGCCTGACTGCCATTCACTGCTAGAGAATGCATCAAATGAAATCATATCATTCGTCTCGTTTCGTACATACCACTTACCAATGTCATCAGGGTTGGTACGGCTGCTGGCTTCACCTTGTACATAGACACGTTTGATACGGCCACGATCGATAAAGTCGTTGACGTAGCTTGAGCCCCATGCAGTCGAGATGACGCTATTGATGTTACTCAATGATAGACCATAAGCGGCTGCTTGCTCTTGGTTGATATTAACCTTGAGCTGCGGTGAGTCTTCTTGTCCGTTAGGACGCACACCAGACACTTGATCGTTCTGTGCCGCCATTCCTAAGAGCATGTTACGGGCTTCAAGTAATCCGTCGTGCCCGAGGTTACCACTGTCTTGTAGCATCAAATCAAAACCACTGGCATTACCAAGCTCAGTAATGGCTGGCGGTACAATGGCAAATACTTGAGCTTCATTTATCTGAGTAAAGAAATAACCCATCGCACGACCAGCAACGGCTTGCGCTGTGTTTTCATCACCAGAACGCTCCTCCCAATCTGATAAGCGCACAAACGCCAGACCCATGTTTTGACCTTGACCAGCAAAACTAAAGCCTGCAACGGTAAAGACAGAGGCAATGTTGTCAGTCTCTTGAGTATCATAATAGTTTCTAACTTTATCCAGTACGTCTTGCGTCTCATCTAGCGTAGAGCCCGCCGGAAGCTGAACCAAGGTGAACATAATACCTTGGTCTTCTTCTGGCAAAAACGAACCTGGAATACGCAAGAAGACAACGGCCATAATACCGATGATGGCGGCATAGCCGATCAGGTACAACCACTTAAAACGAATACTTTTGCCGACGAAGTTTTCATAAGAGCGGCTTAGCTTAAAGAAGCCACGGTTAAACCAACCAAAGAAACCTTTTTGTTGTTCAGTACTGCCTTTTTCGTGACTTTTGCCACGTTTTAGCAAAGTCACACATAGCGCAGGCGTAAAAATAAGTGCGACCATGGCTGATAGCACCATGCTCGTGATCAAGGTGATAGAGAACTGACGATAAATAACCCCTGTTGAGCCACCAAAGAACGCCATCGGTACAAATACGGCAGACAAAATCAGCGCAATACCAATAACGATCTTACTGATCTCGCCCATCGACTGGGTAGTCGCGTCTTTGATAGAGATATGAGGATCTTCTTCCAAGATACGCTCGACGTTCTCTACCACAACGATCGCATCATCGACTAGCAGGCCGATGGAGAGTACCATAGCAAACATGGTCAATACGTTGATACTAAAGCCCGCAACGTATAGCACCGCAAACGTACCTAATAGAACAACAGGTACGGCAAGCGTTGGAATGATGGTTGCACGCCAGTTCTGTAAGAAAATGAACATGACGATGAATACTAAGACAATAGCCTCAATAAGCGTATTCACGACTTGCTCGATAGAAAGCTTCACGAATGGCGTTGTGTCATAGGGAACAACTGATGCTAAACCTGCTGGGAAGTTTTGCTCCAGCTCTGCCATACGTGCACCAACAGCCTCACGAGTTTCAAGCGCGTTGGCACCACCAGCAAGTGAGATACCTAGACCAGCTGCTTCTTGTCCATTATACAAGGATACAACGCTATAGTTTTCACTACCGATTTCGACGTCTGCTACATCACCCAAACGTACTTGCGCACCAGAGACATCGGTTTTCAGCAGAATATTTTTGAACTCTTCGGGCGTTTGTAGATAGCTTTGAACAGTAACGGTTGCGTTAATGACCTGTTGATCTGTATCGGCAGGTGCTTGTCCTAACTGACCGGCAGATACCTGAGCATTTTGCGCTCGTATCGCATTGACGATATCAGATGGCACCATGTTATAACTGCGTAGGCGTGCAGGATCAAGCCAAACGCGCATGGCATAAGTAGAACCAAAGACCTGAACTTCACCCACACCTTCAACACGACTGATCGAATCGAGAACATTGGAGTTGATATAATCGGCAATATCGGCCCGATCCATACTGCCGTCTTCAGAGATGAACGCCTGTACCATCAAAAAGCTACTGGATGATTTGTTGACGTTGACACCTTGACGCTGTACTGATTCAGGCAATGAGCTCATCGCAGCTTGCAGTTTGTTCTGTACTTGTACTTGTGCCGTATCAGAGTCCGTACCATTTTCAAAAGTCAGCGTGACTGATGCACCACCATTCGAAGAGCTCGATGATGACATGTACATCAGGCCATCTAGACCTTTCATACGTTGTTCAATGACCTGTACAACGGAGTTTTCAACGGTTTGCGCATTAGCACCAGGGTAGCTTGCACTGACCGAAATCGTCGGTGGCGCAATACGTGGATACTGTTCAATCGGTAGATTAAGAACCGATAACACCCCGATGAGCATGACCAAAACAGCCAGCACCCAAGCAAAAATAGGGCGATTAATAAAAAAACGTGACATAGTATATCCCTAAGTCTTCTGGTCTTTGAATGGAATTAGTTAGCAGCGGCTTCTGTTGATTTTTCACTAGAAGTGGCACTGCTAGCTGGTTTTTTATCCATTGTTTTTGCAGCTTGCTGCGGCGTCTTAGCATTGGGTGCACTTTGTGCAGATGGCGCTGGATTTGCGCTCTCTAGTGGCTTGGCAACCACCTCTTGCTCAGGTTTAACCTTGGCACCGCCTATCACAACTACTTTGTCACCTGCTTTTAAGCCATCAGTGACAACCCACTGACCATCATAAGTACCGTTGATAGTGACTGGACGTACTTGAATCTTGTTGTTTTCATCAACGATATAAACTTGCGTCTCGCTCTTAGGCGTACGCGTGACAGCACTTTGAGGAACTAGTGCTGCGTTGGTAATGACGCTTTGAGTTAAGCGAGCTGTCACGTACATACCCGGTAGCAAAATATTGTTGCTGTTTGGGAAAATCGCACGCAAGGTAACCGCACCTGTTGACTCATCCACTTTTGCTTCAGACAAGGCAAGCTTGCCACGCACGGGATAGACTGAACCATCCTCTAGCACCAACTCAACTGAGTTCATGCCTGGCTGAGCTGAGCCGTCTGCTATTTGCTGACGTAGCTTGAGCAGCTCAGATGATGACTGACTGATATCAACATAGATAGGATCTAAGCGCGAAATGGTAACCAAAGGATCTGCTTGACCTGCGCTAACCAGCGTACCAGCAGTTACGCTTGAGCGATCCGTACGACCGGTGAGAGGCGCACGCACGATAGTACGGTTCAGATCCAATGTGCTAGCATCAAGACCAGCTTGCGCGGTTTGAATGCCTGCTTTTGCGCTTTCGATACCCGCTTGTGTCTGACCGACAGCAGCTGCGGCACTTTGCACCGCTGCCTGCGCGGTACGTACGGCAGTTTGAGCTTGCTCATACTGCTGTTGTGAGATGGCGTTGATACTGACCAAGCCTTGCAAACGTTGTAAGTCATTTTGCGCCTGAGCCAATGACGCTTGGCGGCTGGCAAGCTCAGCTTTTGCATTGGCATTATTTGCCAATGCTGTCTGATAGTTGGCCTGCGATTGCTGTACGGCGGCTTGGCCACTGCTTACCGAAGAGGCATAGTTATCAGTATTAATGCGATAAAGTGGCTGACCTTTTTTGACATTGCTTCCCTCACGGAATAACACTTCGTCAATGACGCCATTTACTTGTGGGCGGACGTCGGCAGTTTGATAAGCTGCAGTACGTCCAGAAAAAGTCTGTACTTGGGGGATGGTGTCGAGAGTGACAGTCTGAACGTTGACCACCGCAGGCGGCATTTGCTGCTGTGCAGCTTGCTCACCAGCGGCTTCATCGTTTTTGTCACAGCCGACCAATACAGCTCCAGATAGTGCAGATGCTATTAAAAGCGCAAGAGTAGAGTGCTTCATCAATGTCCTCGGCAATAGATATAAAATAACGACAGTATAAAAAATTGAACAATAAATTTTGATGTACGAAATATCGAGGGTCCACTTATTCTGCACATTCATGCCAGTACGGCATACTCAACCTTTGAGTCAATGGATTTAATAAAAATCGCTAGTAAGGCAGCCAGTAGCGAGTTTGATTGAGACGCGATTTGGTAAATGTGATATTAGAAGTGTAGGCAGACCACAAAAAAGTAGGTTAGTAAATTTAAAGAGTTATTATAAACTATTGGGGTAACCCCACAGTCAAGTGATTCACGATAGGAAAGCTGACAAAAACTGACCGCACTGTGCTCGCTGAGTAAATAAAATCCCGCCATAGTAACCGCTACACCAACTAGCAGCTAATAAGAAGACATACAACCTACTATAGAAATTTATTGTAATTTTTTGTTATAATCGTAAAGCCTTAGTAGTATTAAGGTCTTAAAACAGCAGAAAACCTGCTTTGTAAACAATTCAACAAATTTATCAACCCCTAATTATGACCTTTAAAATATAGCGACTTAGAGCAGTCAGTAGCCTCTAATGAGCGTGGTCAAATATCATCCAACCTTCAAAAATCCTTACATGAACCCCACTCTCAACTTCGAAAGTGAT
>NZ_LNDJ01000105.1 GCF_001444505.1 Psychrobacter piscatorii
GAAAAATAGCGTTTAATCTTATTGTATTGATTTTATATTGAACCGACTATATATAAGGTATAATGAATGCTTGTGTTTGCCAGCAATATTTTTATTATTCATGTTTATTAAAATAATTATGAATAATCTTTGATTAATCAAAAATCAAATTAACCCTTAAAAACTATTAATTTTTGAATAATGAATGAGTCATCATTCAGGTATCTCAATAGGTACAATGTCTCTATTGAGGTGATATTTTTTATCCGACAGTTGGACTTACTATGAGTAAAAATAACGCAATTGATTTAGATAACTTAAACGTAGATGAACTACGTGCCATCAGCGAAAATGCACAGCAGCTTATTGCCAAAAAACAGCATCAGCGTTTGTATGATGCTTATATGCAGTTTGAGCAAATTGCAGAAGACAGCAACGCGACGATTGAAGAGATCTTAAAAGCTGGTGAAAAACTAGAGAAAAAACGCAGTATTAAGTATCGCAATACTGATAACAAGGAAGAAACTTGGACTGGTCGCGGACGTAAACCAACGTGGTTGGTAGAAGCGCTAGCAGCAGGTCGTGACCTTGAAGATTTTGCTATCTAATTAGGCTATCCAATTAGATAGTTTCGAGTCTTAACACAGTACGAGACGGAGCTTATCAGTCTTATGGATAATGGTTTATTTACAATCATTTAGTCATAAGCACTGAAGCTTTGCAAAATAAAAAAGCCAGTATCTCTATTGCCAATATTTTGGTAAAAAGATACTGGCTTTTTTTCTGTCATCTATAGGTCATTGTTTGTTATGATAATGACGTTTTTGTCTTATATAAGAGTTGTGCAACCGTGGCCCAAGTATCTGAGTTGTCTCATAAGCGTCCCCGCAAGCTTTGGTGGCTGATCGGATTTGTATTGTTTGCCTTATTTGCTGTATTGCAAATGCCAGCGGCATGGCTAATCCAAAAGTATGCACCCAATACGCCTTACGTGCAGCATGTGTCTGGCAATGTATGGCAGGGCTCTGCTATTTGGCAAATTCCTCTATCATCGACACCGCTCACAGGGATGGCCGAATGGTCATGGCAGCCATGGCAACTGCTCACAGGAAAGCTTGGTGCCGATGTGACTATCAACTCAGAGCAAACGAGGTTAAACGGACAGGTAAAACTGGGTTTAAACTCATGGCAAATCGATGATATGAGCGGAAAGATTGCTCCTGAGACTTTGGCAAGTATGGTTGATTGGCAACTGCCTAACACACCCATTCAAGTCAATGGCGTTTCGTTAAAGCGTCAGTCTAGCGACAATGCATCATCGGAATCAGCTGAGAATGAGTCTGCTAAAAATGCGGCGGGATTTAGTGAAGCTGATGGTCAGTTGACCTGGGTTGGCGGTGAAGTCGGCTATCCGAGTGGCGGTAAGGTTTTTTATATTACTATGCCTGCATTGCGAGCTGAGCTGAGTGCTGAGCAAAAGAACAATAAAAACCTGCTGCATATCAATCTATTGAATAATCAAGATAAGCGCTTGGGCGATCTGTATATAGACGGGAACAATATGCTAGATGTCAGTCTGACTCAGCGCCTACTAGAAAACATGCCTGAATACAAAGGGCAAGCACCGCAGGACACACCAGTCGTTAGTGTGCGCCAGCCGCTGCTAGCTGGTTTGGGGGTGCCCTAAATGTCAAATATTGCTGCCAGCTTAAAGCCTGTCGTGAATACTCTCAATCGTTTTTCAGGGTGGTTGTTGCTACTGGCAATTGCTTGGCTATGTTGGACAGCGGCGCGTCTTTTGTGGTTACTATTAGCAGCGCCCTTAGCACCAGCATTGCCACTAGCCCCTTTGCAAAACAATACAAAGTCTGCCAATGACTATAGTGGTTTGTTTGCGATATTTGCTGATCCTGACCCTATTGCAGCGGCAGTCCAGCCACCACCCAATGTTGAGCTTAAAGGCGTACTACTCGCCATACCGGAGAGCATGTCTTCAGCGTTGCTTAACATTAATGGTGAGGTGAAAAATTACCGAATTGGTGATGGACTAAAAGACAGCGACTATATTCTTGTCGCTGTTGATTGGAATTCGGTTATTATCGCGGATGCCAATGATAAAGAAACCGTGATTAGCATGCCAGATGCTATGCCGCTAGATCAAAGTGACATGCTGGCAGGGGCGGTTAGTAATCAGCGTTTACCGGACAATAGTATGTTACCGACTGCGCCTCAGACACTACAAGATACGCCGCCTGAACCGACAGAGACGAATAGTGAAAGCAGTCCGCAAACGGCGATTGAAGAGGCGGTCACCGCGCTACAAGAAAATCCTGCCAGTTATTTGAGTAGAATGGGGGTAATGGCCTCAGGTGAAAGCTATCAAGTCACCGCAGCGATGCCATCGAAGTTGCGCAATCGACTCGGACTAGAGCCAGGCGACAAAGTGTTGACAGTAAACGGGCAAAACGTGGGCAATAATCCTGCTCAGGATGCAAGCGTATTACAGCAAGTACAGCAAGCAGGCGAAGCACAAATCGAGGTTCAACGTGGTGAGCAAGTTATTACCATCCGTCAACAGTTCTAATAAGACGGACTTTTAGCAAAGAGTGCTCGTTAAAAACTCAGTACATATGACGCAATATCACTGTAGGTAATTATCAATATGGTAAGTTTTCATCAATTTTCAGCCACACCGTTACACCGTATCCTGCCGCGTTTGATGCGCCTGTGTCGTCCTCTTTGCCTAGCGGTACCCTTATGGGCTGCTAGCATGGGCCTAGCGAGTGCTGAGAGCTGGAAGGTCAACTTACAAGATGCTGATATCAAGGCTTTTATTAATGAGGTGGCAACCATCACCGACCAAAACTTTGTCCTTGATCCTCGTATCAACGGCAATGTGACTGTCATCTCGAACAAAGCCTTGTCCCGTGATGAGATTTATCAGCTGTTTTTAAGTGTGATGCAAGTCAATGGGATTGCAGCGATAGAGACAGGTACGACAATCAAACTGGTACCTGACAATGTCGCCAAGCAGTCTGGTGTCGCCGTTGACTTGCGCGGCAATAGTGTCGGTGAGTCGCTCGCAACCCGAGTGATTTATTTAACAAACACTCAAGCAGCAGAAGTATTGGGAGTTATAAGACCTTTAATGCCGCAGTCTGCACATGCCGCCGCTGTGCCTGGTGTAAACGCGCTGGTGCTATCAGATCGTGCTGATAGCCTGAATCAACTCACCGCACTTATCCGTGATTTGGACAGCAACGTCAATGACAGTCTACAAGTGATACCACTACGCCACGTCGATGCCGAACGTATGATGGAGCTAATCAGTGCCTTGGTGGCAAGCGCTGGTAGCGGACAAGCACAAGGTGGTAATAATCAGCTCAAAGTGATTGCTGATTCGTCCAGTGATAGGTTGCTGGTCAAAGGCAGCCCTGAGATGATTGCCAAAGTTCAGGAGATGGTTAATCAACTAGATACCACACCGACAAGACGATTAAGTGGGTTACGTGTCTTTCGCCTAAAGTATGCCAGTGCTAGCCATATTGCCGATATGCTACGAGGCCTTTTGGCCAATCAATCGATTAATAGCGCTGGAGCCACCTCAACGTTAGAGTCCGCTTCTTTAAATGATGCAAGCAGTACAGGGGCAACCATTAACAGTGCGGCGAGTGAGAGTATTGGCAGTAGTAGTACATCAGTTGTGCCTACTAGCAATACAAGTGGAAGCGGTACAGGCGTTGGTGGCCGACCTTTTAGTATCATCGCTGACGAGACACAAAATGCCGTTATCGTCAATGCTGCCCCTGAGCTCATGTTTGAGATTGAAGATGCGGTCAACCAATTGGACAGTCGCCGCGCACAAGTCTTAATTCAAGCTGCTATCGTTGAAGTTTCAGGCGATGATGCAACCCAGCTAGGCGTTCAGTGGGCGCTTGGTAATGCCAATAGTGGCTATGGTGTCGTCAACTTCAATAATGTCGGTGCTAGTGCGACCACTTTGGCCGCTGCCGCATTGGGTGGTAGTGCTGCTGCGGGCGCCGCAGGTATTAGCTCCGCTGCCAGCTCTATCGTTGGTGCATTGGTTGGGATTGGCGATAGCCGAAAAGACAGTCAGGGTAATACGGAATTTTATGGTGCCATTTTGCAGGCACTCGACTCTTCTACCAGTGCCAATCTATTGTCCATGCCGTCTATTTTGACATTGGATAATGAAAAGGCCAGTATCTTGGTTGGTCAAAACGTACCTTTTGTCACAGGTTCTTATACTACCAGTGGTAACAACTCAAACAACCCTTTCCAGACCATTGATCGTCAAGATATTGGTATCAATCTTAACGTTATCCCTCATATTGGTGATAATGGCACCGTACGTTTGGAGGTCTCACAAGAAGTATCTTCCGTCGTACCAGGTACTACTGGCAATGCTAGTGGTTTGACTACCAATAAAAGTCTCATTAATACAACGATTTTAGCCGATGATCAGCAGACCATCGCCCTAGGTGGTTTGATGCGTGACAATAGCACCACACGCCAGCAAAAAGTTCCGGGCTTAGGAAATGTACCAGTGATTGGCAGGTTGTTCCGCTCTGACAATGACAGTACTCAAAAGAGTAACTTGATTATATTTTTACAACCAACCATCTTACGTGATGGCGGCGCGGTCGCCAGTGTCACAGAGCGCAAATTCAATCAGATGCGTGTACTGCAATTGGTCATCGATAAAAATGGTACGATCAAACAGCTCCCGTTGAGCGGAACACAGGGCTGGGATGGTAATGTCGATGCAGACTATGAATTGATGCCGCTCAACCCCCTTATTCCTAAGCGCGATCAAACACCCAGATCAACCTCTCAAGGATTTACCAAGGTAGACAGTCCTAACAATGGTATAACGACGTATCCTCTAAATCGCTAAAACTGTCACAGATTGCTATTTTAATCCACTCATTCCTCTCAATTAGTACAAGCCAATGTACGGTGTAATAAATAAACGTTACATCGTACATTGGCTTGCGTATTCGTAACACAGCTAAACAGAGCGACCGTCGTATTTTACGTATACTAAACTTTAGTGAGATAAAATAGGTATGCATATTTATATCCACAAAATTGGTGCTGTATCAATAGGTAGAGACAGTCATGGCAAATCATAAAAGGGGTAAAAGTTGGCTGGTCTTGGGTGCTGTGGCCACCGCCTTATTGATTATTCCTCGGCGTAGTAGTCGAAAATCCGATAAGGTGACTGACACTAATATCGCAAATTTAAAAAATAAGAATGCTCATCACGGGGATAAGGATACCCAGTAGGGGCGCATAGCGCTTTATAGTGAACGCTGCATCGCTTGAATAAGCTGTTACTACAACCATGTGTATAATATGATGGTTGATAAGGTATTTTGCTAAACACGTTGTTTTTGGAGTGTATTTATGTCTGGTCCTGAGTCATCAAATAGGGTAAATCAAGCCTTGAGCAATTGTTATCCGCTCATTGATACCCATACACATTTTGATGCCCCATTATTCGATAGCGATCGGGCGCAACAGGTTCAAAGCGCTTACCATCAAGGTATACGTCATCTCGTACTGGTTGGTTATCTTTATCAGCATTTTGAGCGTATGTATGACACTAAGCAGTTGATTGATCAGTTATCCAAGCGTTTTGGCATAGACACTGGCGAGCATAACGAGTCTGATTTCTGTACCCATATTGCGCTAGGCTTACATCCTTTTTATATCGAGCAGCATACTGATGCTCATTTGATAGAATTGGCACAAATGGTTGCTGCCTGTCGACCATTAGCCATCGGTGAAATCGGCTTGGATACCTTTACTGACGCAATGAAAGAGCCTGATGTTTTTGATAAACAAAAGCGGTTCTTTGAAGCGCAGCTAGATACCGCTGTGACCCATCAGTTGCCAGTGATGCTTCATATTCGTAAGGCGCACGCCGAAGCGCTCGCTATATTAAAAGCGCATGAATACGATGCTCACACATTGGGCGGTATTGCGCATAGTTTTAGTGGCGGTGAACAAGAAGCCAAGGCATTTGTAAAATTAGGATTTAAGCTTGGTGTCACAGGTCAGGTGACCAATCCGAACGCCAAAAAACTGCGCCGTGCTATTCAGGCCGCTGTGGATACATATGGTATTGAGTGCTTGGTGATTGAGACAGACTGTCCGGACATGACTCCGATTATGTGTCAAAATTCGAATAGTCAGCATTCAGCCGTTGGACAAAGCCCAGACAATGAATGGGAGGCAGCCCACGCACATGATAGGAATATTCCTGCTAATTTGCCTTGGGTATTGTCGAGTTTAAGTGAATTATTGGGTGTCTCACAGGATAAACTTGCTAAGCAGTTATGGCAAAATAGCTGCGATGCCCTAAAAGTAAACTGGGCCTACCCAACATAATTATTAAACTTATACTTAAAAGATGAAGTAAGCACAGTCAAAATATTTAAAAAGAGTATTTAAAAAGCTATGAATGAAACCAGACAAATTGAGCACCCAGTCGTAGAGCCGGTCACTACCGAATATGATAATGTACAAGCTAGCGTAGATGAAAAAAATGAGCAGTATGACCGCCGCTTTCAAGGTACGCGCACGCTTTATGGCACATCAGCTGTCAATACGTTTGCAGCGTCGCATGTTTATATCATTGGGGTAGGCGGTGTTGGTTCTTGGGCGGCAGAAGCGTTGGCACGTACGGCAGTCGGTATGATTACCTTGATTGATTTGGACGTGTTGGTTGCTTCTAATGTCAATCGGCAGCTACCGGCGCTAGACAGTACTTTTGGTCAAAGCAAAATTGAGGCAATGGCGGCACGTATTAAAGAGATCAATCCTCAAGTCACCTTAAATCTCGTTGATGATTTCTTGACAGTCGAAAACGTCGCAGCGCTACTGCCGAGTCGCCATCAAGCGAAAGCAGCCGCTGATCAAGGTAGACCTACTGTAATTTTAGATTGCGTGGATGATATGAATGCCAAGCTGGCGATTGCCCTACATTGCCGTTTTAATAAATTAAAGCTGGTCTGTGCAGGCGGTGCAGGTGGTAAGATAGATCCAAGTCAAATAAGAGTGAGCGACTTGCGTGATAGCTATCAAGATCCATTGCTTGCCAAATTGCGTAATAAGCTGCGCCACGAAAAAGGCATCAATAGCGCGCTAAAAGAGAAGTTCGGTATCAAATGTGTTTATTCTACCGAGCCACCACGAGTAGATAAGAGCTGCCAAGCAGGCGGATTACAATGTGGTGGTTATGGGTCGGCAGTGGTCGTCACATCGGTGGTCGCAATGATTATGGTCAATGAAGCGTTACAATTATTGATAAAGCAGACGAATCACCAATCGAGCGTCTAATATTATTTAATGGAGTCGATCTTGTCTATATCTAACTCACCTAAAAGCAGCTACCCAGTAGCGGTAGATGAAGTAGAGCGTATCAACAAGTTGAAAAAATATCAGGTACTCAATGAAGATGAGGAGCCTGCATTTGATCGACTCGTTGCACTCGTAAAGCTGTTTTTTGATGTGCCGGTGGTAACGATCACTTTTATGGATGAGGAAACACAATATTTAAAAGCAGCCTGCAAATTCAACAGTGAGACTGAGAGTGTACGTACCACAACACGTGAAGTAGCCTTTTGTAATTATACGGTTTTATCTAACGAAGTCTTTGTGGTGCCAGATGCATTGGAGGACAATCGCTTTCGTCAGAATCCATTAGTTACAGGCTTGTCTCATTTGCGGTTTTATGCGGGTGCACCGATCATTTTGCATGAGGGCAATAAAAGTTACCGGTTAGGTTCATTATGCCTGATGGATACCAAGCCCAACCATAGCTTTAGTGACCAACAAAAAGAGATATTGGCGCAGTTTGCGATGATGGCAGCAGATGCGTTGAAGCTACAGGATAAAGAACGTGATGCCAAACACGCCAATGAGATGAAATCTAACTTTTTGGCCAATATGAGTCACGAAATACGAACACCAATGAACGGTATTATTGGTATGGTAGAGATGCTAGGTGACACTGAGCTTAGCGCTGAACAGCGAGAGTATGTAGATAACATCAAAGTCTCTAATGAGCATTTGATGGTGATTATTAATGGGATTTTGGACTTATCGAAAGTTGAGTCTGGAAAAATGTATATTGATTCTATCCCACTCAATTTATCTACATTATGTAATGAAGTGGTCAGCCTATTTTCTATTAAGGCACGTCAACGAGGTTTGACGCTAGATTACCATTATACCGAGTCGTTATCACCTTATGTAAAAGGGGATCCAGTACGTCTCAAACAAATCATCGCAAATCTTGTCAATAACGCGATTAAGTTTACTCGTGAAGGCGGGAGAGTGAGTATTGATGTCAAGCATATGAATAATTGCTATCGTGAAAATATTGACAAAAATAGCATGAGGCAGGAGACGTTAGAACGTAAGGCGGATAAGAATATAACCTTATGTATTGAGGTCACAGATACAGGTGTCGGTATAAAAGCTGAGTCATTAGAGGCAATATTTGATGCTTATGGTCAAGCCAATAAATTCACGCATCGCCTCTATGGTGGTACAGGTCTTGGGCTCTCCGTCTGCAAATCTCTTGTCGATCTGATGGGTGGGTATATTTGTGTCGATAGTACCGTAGGCGTTGGTACTACATTTCGAGTGTTATTGCCGCTACCGACTATTGATGAAGAGAAGTACGAAACATGGCAAGACTCTCATGATCTCACAATGGCAGAGCCTAGCCACGAGCGTGCAGGTCATATCTTATTGGTAGAAGATGATACCGTTAATGCCATTATTGCCAGAAAGGCACTGACCAATAGCGGTCATACCGTCACTCATGTGACTGATGGTCAACAAGCGATTGAAGCTTTTGCTTTGTTTCCCAAACGTTATGATGTCATCTTGATGGATCATCACATGCCGATTTTGGATGGTGTACAGGCCACTATTAAGCTGCATGAACTTTATGACCCTCAAGACCTACCACCTATTATCGCTTTGACTGCCAATGCCATGGATGGAGAGCGCGAAAAGTACTTAAAAGTGGGTATGCAAGATTATTGCACCAAACCTTTTAAACAGGAGCAGCTAAACGCTTTAGTGCAATATTGGTTGATACAAAAGCAATTAGAAGAAGAGTAAGTCACAGGTCGTTATCATGATAATTGCCATGACAATGACTATTAAATATTAGGCGCGACTAACTAAATACTAGGCGCTACCAAACGTTAAAGGCGACTATGCGACAATAAATACAGCCGCTGTAAACACAAAAAAGCTTAACCGCTCTATAAACGGTTAAGCTTTTTTATTAGTAATCAACACAACAATCTCAGCGATCAATCACGCTTATCGCGCTATTAGTTTACGCGAGTTTGATAGTCACCCGTACGCGTATCAACACGAACGATTTCACCTTGCTGTACAAATAGCGGTACACGTACCACGGCACCAGTTTCTAGCTTAGCGGGTTTACCACCGCCGCCTGAGGTGTCACCGCGTACACCAGGATCGGTTTCTGTGATTTGTAATTCAACAAAGTTAGGCGGCGTTACTGATAAAGGTGTGCCATTGAACAAAGTAATGGTGCATAGAGCATTGCTGTTCTCTTTTAACCACTGTATCGCGTCGCCCATCGCGTTTTTGTCAGCTTGAATCTGCTCAAAGCTTTCAGGGTGCATAAAATGCCAAAACTCGCCATCGTTGTATAGATAGTTCATTTCGGTATCCATCACATCAGCCGCTTCTAAGCTGTCGCCTGATTTGAATGTTTGCTCCAATACTTTACCACTACGAAGATTACGCAGCTTAACGCGGTTGAATGCTTGACCTTTACCAGGCTTAACAAACTCGTTTTCAAGAATGGCACAAGGGTTGCCATCCAGCATGACTTTTAGACCAGCTTTAAATTCATTAGTAGAAAAACTTGCCACAAGAGACTCCTAGGGGTTGTAGATATGGTAGTAGATAGATATGAGGCTGACTGTACCAAAAGTTGCTGCCAAGCCAAGTGCTTACGTATTAGCGGTATACTTTGATAGGGTAGACACTAAGGGCGTATAATATCCGATTTTGGGCACAGGTAGTAGGCTGTCATGATAAACCATTTAATCACACAAAAAAACTGGCAAACGCAATTATCGGAAGCCATTACCTCTGTTGACGAGTTGCTCAGTCTCCTAAAACTCGACTCACTACGCGCAGACGTCTATGTGCCGAAGCATTTTGTGCTGCGTGTGCCGCGCGGCTTTGTGGCAAAAATGACTGTGGGCGACCGTGATGATCCTTTACTAAAACAAGTCCTACCAGATAAGCGTGAGCAGATTGCGGTCACTGGCTATGTGGCGGACCCGTTAAGTGAACACAGCCAAAACCCTGTCAAAGGAATGCTGCACAAGTACCAATCAAGAGTATTACTGACGATTACTGGAGCGTGCGCGATTCATTGTCGTTACTGTTTCCGTCAGCATTTCGACTATAGCGCCAATATGCCAACTGCTGATGCAAAAGAAAATATCATCAACTATATCAGCGCGCATCCTGAAATCAATGAAGTGATTTTGAGCGGGGGTGATCCTTTAAATGTGACCAATAGACGTTTATTTGCATGGTTAGATACTTTGGAATCTATTCCGCAGCTGACGACAATTCGACTGCATACTCGTCTACCGCTGGTTATTCCAGCCCGATTGGATGACGCACTATTAGACAGACTGTCTCAAAGTCGTTGCCGTCTCGTGATGGTCATTCATTGTAATCATGCCAACGAGATTGATGATCTGACAGCAGAGTACCTTCAACGTGCTCGCGCAGCTGGCGTGACGATGCTAAATCAAGCAGTACTATTAAAAGGTGTTAACGATAATATCGATGCTCAGACAGAATTAAGCCAGCGTTTGTTTGTTTGTGGCGTACTACCGTATTATTTGTACGTATTGGATAAGGTGGCTGGTGCCGCGCATTTTGATAATGACGAGCGGTCGTCAATTGAGCTCTACTGGTCGTTATTGGCAGCATTACCGGGATATTTGGTACCCAAGTTGGTCAGAGAACTGCCGAATAGACCTTTTAAGGTGCCAATTGATATTTACAAACATATTTAATGCAGGCAATATAGGGGTGCAGAAAAAACCTGTTAAAAAGAGACGATTGTTGATAAAAATTGGTCAGTGACTGATTTTTTATAAGAAGGGGGTCACGGTATCAGGCATTATATTGATAGAACGCCTAAAATATATTGTCTAACAATAAAACGTCTATCGTTCATACCCATAGCCTCTTTAAAACAATACACAGTTTGCATGCTTTTTACCTGATATTGCTCTACTTTGTGTGGTTGCATATTGCCTCTTGTCAACTTACTCAGAGTGACCAACAGTGAGTAGGAATACTGATGATAACTTTATCTAAGTTTCAAGAAAACCTTTCTTCCAAAGAGCCACTACCAACGCCAAACCAATCAGGGAGCGGCCAAGAGCATCATTTGCTCAAACTATTGACAACGCTATCTTCACAAACCCAAGAGCAGCAAGCTGAGCACTTAGAAAAAGTTCTCTCCGTATTATGCGAGGCCAACATAGATGAGCTTCAACGCCTTAAACTGATGACGGCTGTGAGCGATGCTTCAGATCGGTTGATTGCCACGTTACGACAGCAGTATATTTATGAAACAGGCGCGCTGAGTGAGGTGCAGTTGGGTTATGTGGCTCAAGTAAAATCCTTGCATTATTTAATTATTTTGGCTTATGACAAGGTTGTACGTCGTCAAGAATTAATATCAAACAGTCAGCCAAAAAATATTTTAAAGAAAGGTTTTCCGCGCTATTTTAATACTAATAAAAAGCGCGCCAATACGCTTACGGTTGCCATTTATCAGTCGCTACTGAGGTACCACAAGCTATTGTGTGAAGAGGCACTTTGCTATCGCAAGCCATCAGATTATCTCTGGTCGAGAATTAATCAGCTGTATCATCTCGCTTATCAACAGCGTGTGTCTCATCTCGATCTGAATCGAGAAACAGTGACACCTTACACAAATAGTATTCATCAGCTTTATTGCCAAATATGTTTGCATAGTTTATTGAATGTATGTGCCATGCGTCGTCCTAATGTTCTATTGGTACAACGTTTATTGCATGAATGGTCTCATTATATTGTTGCGACAATAGAACCAACGACGGAAACACGCGTGTTCGTAGATTTACAGAGTGATAAACCACCAACGTATCTAACGCCCAACTCTGAGATAAATCCCTATGAAGATCGCTATGACTGTTTGTTTTTAGAGCTGACTCCTATGGTGCAGTATTTTAATTCACGTAGGCAGCTATCCACTGAGAGCAGTAATGTGGGGATAGGACACGGTCTGTTGAATACAATATCAATGACAGTCAGTTATCGTTATCTACAGCCACAGCTCACGCTGCCTACTAAATATAGTCTCAAACACCGTGCGAGCTTAATCGCTGGTTTTAACAGTATCCACCACCATGTTGGTGACTCAAGCAGCTTTGCTAGCTTGATAGCAATAGACGAGTTATCCATAGATGAGCGCCCTCGTTATGACACGTTTAATGCAGAGCAAAGCAGTAACAGCGCGTTAGACATAGAGGTGTTTGACAGCCATGACAGTCTGTCATTATTTCGTACACTGCGATTGGTGCCAACAGTAGATGTCTTGAATGAAGAGCATGTTGGAGAGGAGGCTCTTGATATGGATATGATAGATGGCGAGCTTGTTACAACCACACCGCCATCATTACATATCATGAGTTTGTTCTTACTCTGTCAACCTGATGTGACAGAGCAGCCTAATCGGTCAATAGGGGTGGTGCGTTGGCGGCATTTTGATACCAAAGACAAAGAGGTTGAATGGCAATTGCTTGGTCATCAGATTGTGGCATGTGGGTTGCGCTTGGAAGGGAGGGACCCACAGAAGCATTGTTTTGTGCCAGCGCTGATTCTGGGTAAGGATGAGCAGCTGCAAACCATGAGTTCGCTGATTGTACCTTCGTCTTACTTTCAGCCTGATGATAGAGTCATCATGCGTATCAGCAGCAAACAAACCCATTTACGTTTGGGGCGTAGATTGATGATAACTGAAGGGTTTAGTCAATACGAAATAGCAAAATAATGTCTATTCATGTATTTATAGTGAAACCATTATAAAAATGGTATAGCAAGATTAAACGCTATTTTTCGCAGCCTCTGGAGACGCAGTCACAGCAAGCAAGAAAAGTAGCATTTAGTCGAGCGCGTTTCCTATGCTGTATCAATT
>NZ_LNDJ01000106.1 GCF_001444505.1 Psychrobacter piscatorii
TCGGGTAAGTCGCGCCAAGGACAGCCAACACGCATGCGATAAAGCACGCCTTCAACCGTTTGTCTAAGATTTCCTTTGTCATAGATATTAAGTTCTAGTAATATAGGTTTCAGTCTTGTCCAGTGTTCATCTTTGAGCATGGTGCGGGGCATAGCGAACGATATCTTTTTTGTGTGAGAACTTAAAGATTAACCGTTCGCTATTTTTTTTGCCATTAATTTGTCGCCAATGTTCAACACGCCCTAAGAATATAATTAAGACGACCACGCATATTTTTATTAAGTGCGTACGCAGCTCGATTAAATGTCCGGTAATAGGCATATCGCCAAGAGTACCTAACGTATCTCCAGACTCACTATTCTGTGTTGTATCTGTTGGCGCCTCAAACTCTATATCTGTTATTTTTTCTTGTCGACTTTTTTGCCATTTAAATAGGCTCACTGATCCGCCTCCTTTTTAATGAACGAGGAGGTAGTATTCTGTTGATGGTCTTTATCATAAGAGGTAATTGGCTGATGTGAAGCGTCTAGGCTTTGGTTCTGTGACTGCTCAAACTTTTGCATACTGCCACGCATTTCTGCTAATTCGCGCTTCATATCCGACTCGGTCTGACGGATTTTCGCAAGTTCATTTTGCATTTGTTGACGTGTTTCAGCTAGATCAAGCTCAGCTTCTATTTCAGATTGTAGAGTGGATACTGTACGGCGCAGTTTGGCATACCATTGCCCAGCGGTACGTGCGGCTTGCGGCAGTTTTTCTGGGCCCAATACGATTAAAGCAATGACGCCAAACAAGAGTAATTCGGAAAACCCAATATCAAACATAACAGTCACATATATTAATAGACTACTTAGTGCCGCTATTTATAAGCGGCGCGCTTCATACTTTAGGCTGGTCATCAGTGGAAATAGGGCTGATTTCCATATCATCAGCCTGATTACCTACACGCGTATTTAAATCATTACTTGCAGCTGGCGTACTATTTTCATGGCTAAGCACATGATTTTTGCGAGCATTCTCGGGTTCTTCATCTTTGACCGCTTCTTTAAAACCCTTCACCGCACCGCCTAAATCTTTACCTGCATTTTTAAGCTTGGCAGTACCAAATACGACCACCACTACGACCAATAAAATCAGCCAATGTGTAATAGAAAAGCTGCCCATAACGGTATCCTTATATTTTGTGATCTTGTTTAGACCAGTATGTGTCAGTGTGCTTTAGAACACTTTTTACCGTACCAGAATTATAGTTTCAAACGGCGCAATCGCAGCGCGTTAGCAATCACCGAGAATGACGACAAGCTCATCGCTGCCGCTGCTATCATCGGACTGAGCAGAAGCCCAAATATGGGATAGAGCACACCTGCGGCAATAGGAACACCAAGTGCATTGTAGATAAAGGCAAAAAACAGATTCTGTCTGATATTGCGCATGGTGGCGTGGCTAAGCTTATAAGCTTTGGCAATGCCCATTAAATCACCTTTTAGCAGGGTAATGCCCGCACTCTCCATCGCCACATCGGTACCGGTTCCCATAGCGATACCAACATTAGCTTGCGCTAGCGCTGGTGCGTCGTTGATACCATCACCCGCCATAGCGACCAATTTACCGCTGTCTTGCATTTCTTTGACGATACGGTTTTTATCCTCTGGTGAGACATCCGCATGAACTTCATCAATACCTAGTTTATTGGCGACTGCCTGCGCGGTTTTTTCGTTGTCACCGGTTAGCATCACAACTTTTAAACCTGCGTCATGAAGCAGTGAAATAGCCTCTTTAGTGCTTGGTTTAATAGGGTCAGCAACTGAAATAATACCAGCAGCTTTACCGTCTATAGCCACAAACATTGCCGTTTCACCGTCTTTTCTACGGACATCAGCTTTAGTGGACAGCTCATTATCAAAACTATTTAGGCTTTCCATAAGCTTAGAGTTACCAATAGCGACTTTCTTACCATCGACCACGGCTTGTACGCCTTCGCCAGTAGTCGAATTAAAGTCAGTAGCTTTAGGAATAATGAGTGATCTTTCTTGAGCTGCTCTAACGATAGCTTCTGCTAAAGGATGCTCGCTAGCGCTTTCTACTGAGGCTACCAATGCGAGGAACTCGTCTTCATCTTGACCTACCTGCGCATCAATTGCGGTAAGCTCGGGCTTACCAGCGGTCAGTGTTCCGGTCTTGTCGACGACAATGGTATCGACTTTTTCCATACTCTCTAACGCTTCAGCATTTTTGATGAGGACGCCGTTTTGCGCGCCTTTGCCGGTACCAACCATAATGGACATCGGCGTCGCTAGACCAAGGGCACAAGGACAAGCAATAATCAGTACCGCAATCGCGTTAACCAAAGCATAGGTCATAGCGGGCTCAGGGCCGAATATCGCCCAGACAATAAAGGTTATGATAGAGCTGACAATAACAATAGGTACGAACCAACCCGCCACTTGATCTACCAAGCGCTGGATAGGCGCGCGGCTACGCTGGGCTTCAGCAACCATTTGTACAATTTTAGATAATACTGAATCTGCTCCAACATTGACCGCTTCGACTAATAGCGTTCCGGTGCCATTTACCGTACCACCAGTCACTGTATCTCCTGCTACTTTTGATACAGGGATTGGCTCACCCGTCACCATTGATTCATCAACATTACTATTACCATCGATCACTGTACCATCTACGGGTAGTTTCTCACCTGGTTTAACCCGTAGCTTATCGCCAGTGACGACCTCATCAAGCGAGACTTCGACTTCTTCACCGTTTTCATCGACACGTCTTGCGGTTGGTGGTGCGAGCTCAAGCAAAGCTCTAATCGCACCTGAAGTTTGACTTCTAGCTTTGAGCTCTAATACTTGACCCAGTAGCACCAAGGTCACAATGACCGCTGCCGCTTCATAGTAGACTCCGACTTGACCAGAGGCATCTCTGAAACTGTCTGGGAAAATATCGGGGAAAAAGGTCGCGACAATACTAAAAATATAAGCAGCGCCTACGCCTATCGCAATCAAGGTAAACATATTTAGATTGCGGCTTTTTATAGACTGCCAGCCACGGACGAAAAACGGGGCGGCGCCCCAAAGCACTACAGGGGTCGCGAGCACTAACTCAGCCCATTGTAAGATCTTTGAAGAGATACCATACTGACTAAAATTAACTACGTTTAAGTCAAACATACCGCTCATCACATATATTAATAGCGGTACAGTCAACACGGTACATATCCAAAAACGACGAGTCATATCGTCAAGCTCTGAGGTGTCCTCTTCACCGATAGTAAGCGTTTCGGGCTCAAGCGCCATACCACATATCGGACAACCGCTATTTCTAACGTCTCTCACTTCAGGATGCATAGGACAGGTATATACCGTGCCATCGTAATCAGCAGGTACTTTATCGTATTTACCGCCTTTAACAGATTTTACTCCGCTACTATCAGTATCCTTTCCATGACAACTGGCGTGACTATCATCTTTAGCAACTTCGTCTTCAGGTTTAAGAAACATGCCACATATTGGGCAGTCACTTTTTTCAACATCTCTTACTTCTGGATGCATAGGACAAATATAAATCGTGCCGTTATAATTTTCTGGTATCTTGTCGTACTTATTGCCTTCGACAGACTTTAACTCAGTACTATTATTAGCATCCGCTTTATGACAATGCGCATGACTGCCCTCATTACTGTTGGATTCAGCAACCTCGTCTTCAGGTTTGAGAAACATGCCGCATATCGGACAATCGCTCTTCTCAGTATCTCTAACCTCAGGATGCATCGGGCAGATATAAACCGTACCACTATAGTTTTCTGGCACTTTATCGTACTGACCACCTTTGATAGATTTTTCATCGGCAATATGTTTCATAAAATCACTCCTTGAAGACAATAAATAAAGCTTTTAAAGCACAATCATCAACCTTTAATTGCTATTCATCTAATTACTAATCTAGATATCTCGAAAATTAAGTTTCAATTGGAACTTAATCTTTATTACGCAAATATTTGAGTAAGGCCATAATAGTCAATATCAGTACCGCAAAAACCAGTACTGTAAACAATAAGGAGACAATAAGGAGACAATAGATTATCCCCAACCCATACCGTGCATAGTCCCGTTCATCATACCGTGCATCATAATAACCATTACAAGGACTCCTTATTTGTTATTTCCTTAGTATAAGTAATGATATAGTGCTAGTGTGTGAACGTACACCTCTCAATAGTCTGCTTACTTAATAACACCTAATACAAAGTGCTCAAAATTTGTGACTGCCTATTCCAACTCATCAATAAGCGCTTGCATCTCACCGATTTCACGCTTTTGTGCTTCGATAATGTCATCAGCAAGCTGACGTACACGTGGATCTTCGATATCAGCACGCGAACTGGTCAAAATAGCAATCGAGTGATGCGGTATCATCGCCTGCATCCAATCCACTTGATCGACCGTTTGTTGTGATCTAACGCCCCATAAACCAAAGGCAAATAGCACGACACTAATCCCATAAACCATTAGATTGACCTTAGTCTTTTTATACATATTGGTCATAAAGGCGAGCATAATAATAGCCATCATAGCGCCCATATATAACGCCATATAAGCTCTGGTTTCGCTAAAATAAACGTGATCCCATTGATAAGTATTAAAATACATCATGATAAACATCACGACTGTCGATGTTAAAATCATGATTGTGAACTTTACATAAGGGTTCATTTGCTTCTGTTTATTATCCATATGGTTA
The DNA here is from genome assembly GCF_001444505.1 of Psychrobacter piscatorii. Classification (GTDB taxonomy): domain Bacteria; phylum Pseudomonadota; class Gammaproteobacteria; order Pseudomonadales; family Moraxellaceae; genus Psychrobacter; species Psychrobacter piscatorii_B. The sequence continues at coordinate 4,744 of NZ_LNDJ01000106.1, forward strand.
TTCATATTCTTGTCCTTAATTTAGTAAAAAGGCACCTAAATAAAGAGGTGCCTTTTTTTAGAGCTAGTGTTATAAACTGTTGTTACTTACATGGTTAACACTAGAACCAAAATTTCACACCAGCTGTAACGCTACTAGAATCAACAGCTTCGTCTTCTTGACGTCGCAAATCTCTTGCGTTGCCTAAAGCGGTCTCATAGCTGATACCCACATAAGGCGCGAGCTGACGACTTAACATCTCGTAAGTAAGCCTAACGTCAGCCCCAAACTCATTAAAGCCTTTAGTAATATGGTTATCTGTATCATCTTTGCTAAATGCCGTCAGCTCTACTTCTGGAATCACTACCCAATGTTGATCTAAGCGCCACTCATACTCCGCACCTAGATCTAGACGAACTTGCCCATCAGTATATAAATAAGCTCTAGCATCGGTTTCGATGAAGTAAGGTGCAGTGCCTGCAATACCAGCCATCACGGCAGATTTATCATTTTCGGTATCATAAGCAACACCGGCTTCCCCATTCCAAAAAATACTAAGTGGCTTCCAGTAAGATAGTGAGGTTAAGCTATCAATTTCTTTATCATCTTTAGTTTGGATACTACCTTCGCTACGTAGCGTTACGCGGTTGCTGTCTGTACCGTACCACGTATCAAACTCATAATTGATTTGATCATCGTCAAATTGATAGCCCAAATCGTCTACTGATACGCCCCATAACGGTAAGCTACCCATCATCACAGGCTTACCAAAGCGACCATAGGGAACACCGTTCGAGTAGTCAGGGCTTCGAGCATCGGCTGGTGCTTCGCCACCTTGCATTCCTGACATGTCCATACTGCCATGATCCATGCCCGACATATCCATGCCACTATGATCCATACCTGACATATCGCCCGACATATCCATGCCACTATGATCCATATCTGACATGTCACCTGACATATCCATACCACTGTGATCCATATCCGACATATCGCCTGACATATCCATACCACTATGATCCATATCCGACATATCGCCTGACATATCCATGCCACTATGGTCCATATCCGACATATTGCCCGACATATCCATGCTGCTGTGATCCATATCTGACATATCCATACCAGACATGTCCATACTGCCATGATCCATGTTCGACATCTCAGCAGCGTTTGCTAAAGGTGACATTAGTAGCATCAAAGATGACATGCCAATAAACGGTAGACCTACTTTATATATTTTCATAATAAGGCTCATATTCGAAGGTTTATTAAACAACGGCAACTTCTCGAAACATCCCTGCTTCCATGTGATAGAGCAAGTGGCAATGCCATGCCCATCTGCCAGCTTCTCCGGTGACATCAAAGCTTATCTTTTGTGCAGGCTGTACCATTATCGTATGCTTACGTACTTGAAACTCACCTGAAGGCATCCGCAGATCGCTCCACATACCATGCAAATGCATGGGATGATTCATCATGGTGTCATTGACTAAGGTAATACGTACGCGCTCGCCCGGCTTAATATTGACCGGTGCGGCATCTTTGAACATAACCCCGTCTAGAGCCCAAATATAGCGCTCCATGTTTCCCGTCAGATGTATTTCAATCTCTCTGGTGGGTTTGCGCTGCTCTGCCATTATCTCATCGCCGACAGAGCGCAACTGACTATAATTCAAAACCTTTCTATCAATGTTACGTAGATTAATACCAGGGTCATCAAGGTTCATACGCGGACTATCAACGCGCATATCGGACTTAAAGTCATATTCTGTTTTGGCATGTTTAGCGTTATAGCCATTCGATCCCATGGCGCCCATCATGTCGGCCATCGTCAGCCATTCGACTTTGTCCATAGCAGGTATCGCAGGACGAGCACCTTTTTTGGTAGCAAGCGTTGTCGCAACATAGCCTGACCGATCTATGTTTTGAGCAAATATGGTATGCGCGTCTTTAGTGGGCGTCACGATGACATCATAAGTCTCGGCCACCCCAATACGGAAATCATCGATATCGACGGGACTGACATCAATCCCATCCGTCGCGACGACTTTCATTTTTAGGCCGGGGATGCGTACATCAAATATCGTCTGCGCTGAACCATTAATAAAACGTAGTTTGACAGGCTGTCCAGCCTTGACAAGTTGCGTCCAGTTAGCCGCTGTGGTTTTACCATTCATCAGATAGGTAAAGGTTTTTTCACCAGACAGATCAGTAAAGTCTGTCGGCATCATGCGCATCTGATTCCACATTTTGCGCTTATCAAAAGCAGCTTTTAGATCTGTTGCGGCAATATCGGACAGTAGCTTTTTAAAATCTGGTAAATGATAATTATCAAAGTCTGCGCGTTGCTTTAATAGTTTAACCAAGTTGTGCGGGTCACGGTGCGTCCAATCACTGAGCAAAATGACATGGTCTTCCTCGATAGGATGACGTTCGCGCCCTTTCGGCTCAATGACGATGGCCCCGCGCATACCGGTTTGTTCTTGGAATCCAGTGTGCGAGTGATACCAATAAGTGCCAGATTGTTTCAGCGTAAATTTATACGTAAAGGTGCTATTTGCTGGTATACCATCAAAACTAATGCCGGGCACGCCATCCATCTCAAACGGTACTAGTAGACCATGCCAATGAATAGAGGTCGACTCATTCATTTGGTTATGGACGCGTATCACTACCGTATCGCCCTCGCGCATTTTTAGCGTTGGCGCTGGTAATGAGTCATTAATGAGCGTCGCCGTGCTTGACTTGCCATCAACAATGATGGGTTTTTTGCTGACATAAAGATCAAACTCTTTGCCTGTCAGTATGGGTACTTTATGATCGGGTTTATCACTGTTAATAGTAGCGCCCTGACTGCCTGAGCGACTCGATTGTCCCAATGCGCTACTAGCAATAGTCGGCATCAAGGAGGCACCAAGGACAGCAGAGGATCCGGTTAAAAAACGTCGGCGGTTCAGTATGTTCTTTTTATTCATAATGATAACCTGATTTAATTTGAGAGATGGTGGTTAAGCTTATAGTTATAACATTTTCGATATTTAACAGAATCTATTCACATCTAAGCCAACACTACAGCTGCTGCTGAGGAGACTCAATAGCAGCATAGACTTCTGTGGTGCCGTCTTTATTAAGCTGCATTACCTTATAAGGCATGAATTTACCTTCATACTCCATACCGGGGCTACCAACCGGCATACTCGGTACGGCAAGTCCAATAGCTTGTGCAGGAGGATTTGCTAAGAATTCAGCCATGTGTTTAGCAGGGACATGCCCTTCAAAGACAAAACCGTCGGTGGTAACGGTGGTATGACAAGAGCGCATTTGCTGTGGTACGCCATAACGCTCCTTAAATAAGGATAGATCTTCCACATCGTGCGTGGTTGCACTTAATCCATTGTTTTTTGCATAGCCTACCCATTCTTTACAGCAGCCGCAGTTGGCATCTTTATAAACCGTGGCTGAGACGTTTTTGAGTAATGATGACGAGCTGTTAACGGGAGCATTTGTAGGAGCAGAACTTTCATTTTGTACTTGTGCATTCTGGGTAGCAGACTGTTCAACCTTTACTGGTTGAGAATCAGAGCCACTGGTATTAGATTGGCTGCAAGCGGCTAGCGTTAACGAGAGTGACGATGTCACCACCAATAAAAGGACACGACCGGATAACCAGCTATGTCCATTAGAAAGCACATGTGTGTAATGTCTCATTAAATTACTCCTAAACGTCTATTGTTATGCTCGATATTCTAAAAACTTACACCCTATATTTGAATTCTTATGTACTTAACTAAAAACATTAAATGTAGCACTGTTCAGTACTGCATTATTAATAGCGACAACCGTGAGTTAGGAGGCTTTCATATCTAGAAAGTATTAATGCTGCATTCCAGATCCATCATCCGACATATTCATACCCATATCACCACCATCTGACATATTCATATCACCGTCAAATGACATGTCCATCATATCGCCATCTATCCTAGTGGTTAGCATCGTGTATTGGCTTTCATCTAATTCAGGTAACGATCTAATGAAGGCTACCATTGCCCACATTCTACCGTCATCATGGGACGCGCCCCACGCAGGCATTCCAGATGCCATAATACCGTGCTTGATTGCCCAAAAGCCTTGCTTTGCACCGTCTTCTGTTTGATAACGTTTGACAATATCAGCCTTGGTAAAGTTGGGCGGCTTTGGATATAAGCCCTCACTAAAGTCAGTTTGTGCCACTCCCGGAGACAAGTGACAGCCTGCACACATATCCTTATAGTCCGCGCCACCAGAACTGATTAGCTCAGCCTTCTCTAAATCTGGTACCACAATATCTTTACTGGCATTTTCTATGGAACGATTGCGAGCAGTTTCTAAAAAGCTAAACATCATTGGGCTATGCTCTTGGTCAGCTCCCACATTGACAACGCCACTAGTAACAACCGCAAACACGCTAACGATTGCCACAAATACGGTAAAGAGCGCACCCAATAAAAATTTCATATGTTTTCCTAACAATTTATTTCCGTTAAGTGTTGACTGCTATTTAACAGAGCTAAAATTTTTAAGATTTACTGTCGTTAGTAACGCAGTGTTTTTGGTACATTTGCTTCATTTTACCCATGTTAGCCATCATTGCTTTCATAGCAGGATCGCTCATGTCCATCTTGCTATGATCCATTTTTCCCATCATATCCATATGCTTTTGCATTTTTTCACAGTTCATTTGATCTTTTTCAGCATGCATTTTAGGGTCATGCGCCATAGCTGAGGTCGATACGACAAGAGCGATGGCCGTCATTGCGATTGATTTAGACAGTAATTTAAATTGTGACATGATTAATTCCTATTGTTTGGATTAAAGGCTATTGAGTTCAATAGTTGTTAAACCAGCCTAAATGATACATTAATCATTCTGACTGGTAGATGACGTTAAGATTACAATTCTGTCATTCTCACCGCTTTAGATTTTAATGCGCGATATATTCATTTAATATGGCTTCAGCATTTCTATCACGATCGCTACCATATTTTTTTACAAAATACTTTTCAGACTGCAAATGTTGATCTTGATGTTGAACCTGACAAGCCACTCTGGCGTCGACATAACTTTTCTTTTGCTCTTTGGACATTTGTGCATCATTATGATCTGCGTTTCTTGCAAAACTAGTGAGCGCATCACAATTACCGAGAACAGAAGCATCTAAGTTTGTGGTATGCGCATTGGCCGCTGACATGCCCACTAACATCGATACTGAAAGCAAAGCTGCTTTTTTTAATGAACTATAATTTTTCATATAAGACCCTTTAAAGATAAATAACAAACTGTTTAAGTAGGATAATTGCTTTACTCGTAGAGGCAGTCTGTATCAGAGACAAGCCAATATGCGGAGTTGATTTAGAATACTAAATGGTGGCTGACAGCTAGATGACACGGATATTACATGTTCGTTAGGAACAGCATAATATTGTCATCTTCTTGTCATTAAAACCAAATACCAGCATCTGTCTCTATCCAAAGAACACTGTTATAACAAGGGTTCCTGATAAATATATGGCTGATAAGCTAACAATGTTAGTGATACGCTGTTGACAACTATAATGATATAAAGGTAAGCAACGATGAAAGTACTGTTAGTAGAAGATGAGAAAAACCTTGGAGAATATATTAAGAAAGGCTTAACTGAGGCCGGTTTCATCGTGGATCATCACATGACAGGTTTAGATGGCTATCATGCGTTAATGACTGAAGATTTTAGTGTGGTTTTGATGGATGTCATGCTACCTGACGTCAGTGGCTTTGAGTTGGTACAGCGCTACCGAGCTGCTGGAAAGCATACGCCAGTTTTATTTTTAACGGCTAAAGATGATTTAAGCGATCGGATCAAAGGTATTGAAATTGGTGGCGATGATTATCTGACCAAGCCTTTTGCTTTTGATGAACTGATTGTTAGAATAAAAAGCCTATTGCGCCGTGCCAATCAATCTGATTATAAAAGCTCGGTCATACACATAGCTGATCTGAAAATGGATATTGCCAAACGCACCGTTCATAGAGGCAACACTAATATAAAATTGACTGCTAAAGAGTTTGCTTTATTACAACTTTTCTTAGAACGTCAAGGTGAGGTACTGCCACGCACTGTGATTGCCTCACAAGTATGGGACATAAATTTTGACAGTGATACAAATGTCATTGACGTGGCTATAAGGCGCTTGCGGATAAAAATTGATGATGGATTTGATATAAAGCTGATTCATACGGTACGCGGAATGGGCTACAAGTTAGAGCCACTGAATGTCGACGTGGATAGTGGCATGGGCGACGATGACACCAACAAAGATGATCTAAAATAAAATGAGAGATAAATTTAAGAATCGACGCTGGCCTTTGTTATGGCGTACTGTTTTTTTACTGACAATATTTGTTGTTATCTCTCAAGTTGTTATTTATATATGGGTTCAGCGCTCTGTTAACGAGCACTTTGAGCAAATGGACTCAGAGATTATTACCCATGCAGCTTTTAACCTGCGTAAACGCATGGTGAATTTTAACGATCACATAGAACCTTTTACAGTGTCAAAGTCGCAAGCGCTAATTGATGCCAATCATCTACATTCTTCTTGGTTAGACTATGATTTAAAAACGTTAATATCAGACAAAAACGGCAATTTATTGTCCAGCGATCCCAGTAATTTCATCAATGATCTACCGGCAGATTTTAGCTTGTTACAACTATTGCAGGACTATCGCGATCAGCAGTTTATGATCAAGATAAATAATAGGCATTACCGAGCCATTATCATTACACATCAAGAGGTTTTGGCATTTATTGCTCTACCTATCGATGTGCATCATCAATATCTTATCCAGTTTAATCGCCAGCTGAGCTTGATACTTATCGCCATTACCTTATTATTGGTTTCAGTAGCAGCACTAAGTGTACACTGGGGTTTTGCTCCCCTAGCTACTATCGTACAAAAGATGAAAGGCATTAATCTTCAAAGGTTAGATGAAAGAATTGTGGTTGACGATATGCCGTTAGAATTACGTCCACTAACGGAGTCTTATAATTCTATGATGGTCAAGCTTGAAAGTAACTTTGAATCATTATCACGGTTTTCAGACAATATCGCCCAT
>NZ_LNDJ01000107.1 GCF_001444505.1 Psychrobacter piscatorii
AGCATGAATTTTGTCCATTACACCGCAAATTATCAAGCGATACCGTCAGTAAATTATGATGAAAGCATCAAACCAATCCCCACTATGAGCCAAATTTATTGGCCAATGCTGTTCAGTATGCGTACAGCTTTGTGTCATAATGCTATGATTAAAACTTTGATATTGGCCATTTTTGGGCTGCCTTTTTCGCTCTTTATTTATTACGATTTTTAATCGCACTTACACCGCTACACGCTCACAGGTGATCCACTCTATGTCTACTATACTTCGCTCATCAGAAACTGGGCATATCGCCTTATGGAGACTTGCCAGTCGCCGCGCCATTATTACTTTAGTCATTGGCAGTGCGATGATGGTAGGGATGTCAGGCTGCGGGCAAAAAGGCGCTTTGTACTTACCAAAGTCCAGTAGCCAAACGGTAGAGGGTAGCCCATCTGTACTAAATAGTACGAGCCATCCACAAGATGCCGCTTTTGCTGGTATTGATGATGATACCTATCAAAAAAATGACTATCTAGATGAACAGCAAATACTGCCCGAGCCGAGTACAGATCCTAACGATTATTAATGTTTATTCTTACCCTTGATACCCTGATTATATTAGAGATGTTTATATGAGTCATTCTGAACTACATGCTGACGTAACCGATTCTGCTACTGGCGAAACTGTCACTATCCAAACTGAGCACGGTCTATATGTTGATCCTAAAGCGTTGAGCGCTCATCTGCCCGCGCTAAGCTATCGCGACGACGCGCTATATATGGAGCAGGTCAGTGTTGATGAGTTGGCAAAACAATATGGTACGCCATGCTATGTCTACTCAAAGCAGGCGATACTGGATGTTTATCAAGCCTATACCGATAGCTTCGCCAGTCTCGATCATCAGGTATGCTACGCGGTAAAAGCAAACTCGAATCTTGCAGTGCTTGGAGTGCTTGTGCAGGCAGGTGCTGGGTTTGATATCGTCTCTCGTGGTGAGCTGATGCGTGTATTGGCTGCAGGTGGCGCCGCGTCGCGCGTTGTCTTCTCAGGTGTTGGCAAAACTTACGGCGATATCGAATACGCACTGACCCAAGGTATTGGTTGCTTTAACGTCGAGTCGATCAGTGAGCTGACCTTGATCAACGAGGTAGCGGCAGCACTGAATAAACGTGCGCCAATCTCATTACGCGTCAATCCAAATGTCGATGCCAAGACGCATCCGTATATCTCAACAGGTCTTAAAGACAACAAGTTTGGTATTACCCACGAAGACGCCTTAGCGGTCTATCAGCAAGCGGCGGATTTATCGCATATTGATATCGTTGGTATTGATTGTCACATTGGCTCGCAGTTGACGGAAGTCGCGCCGTTTGTCGCCGCACTAGATAAAGTCATTGAGCTGATACATAGCCTGCGCGATCATGGTATTGAGCTGCGTCATATTGATTTGGGTGGCGGTCTAGGCGTGCGTTATATTGATGAGACGCCCGTGTCTATCGATGAGTTTGCCGAGGCTTTATTACCAAAGCTGAGCGAGCTTGGTTTGACCGTATTCTTTGAGCCGGGTCGTAGTATCGTTGCCAATGCTGGTGTGCTATTGACGCAAGTCGATGTACTTAAGCCGACTGAGCATAAGAACTTTGCGATTGTCGATGCTGCGATGAATGACTTGATTCGTCCTGCTTTATATCAAGCTGAGATGGCCGTGATTCCAAGTACCTTGCCGAGCGATGGTATTGATACAAATGGTACAAAGCCGTGGGACATTGTTGGCGCGATTTGTGAGACAGGGGATTTTTTAGCAAAAGATCGCTTACTGTCATTAGAGGCAGGAGCTGTCTTGGCAGTGACGGGCGCAGGGGCTTATGGCTTTACCATGAGTAGTAATTACAACTCGCGTCCGCGTGCCAGCGAAGTGATGGTATCAGGCAATAACCATCAGCTCATCCGCAAACGTGAAACGGTTGAAGCATTGTATGCTGACGAAATACTGTGGCAGGATAAATAAAGCCGCCAACCCGCCAGCACTGACACTGTTTTTGCATAATAAATAAAACCCACCGAGATAATAACGGTGGGTTTTTTATGGCAAACTCGAATGGGGTATATCGAGTTTGAGGTATAACGATAAGTTAGTATTTGATAGCGGTGATAATTATGATTGTATCTGACAGCGTGCTAATATAAGCCATACATAAAAATAGGATAGGACATCAAAGATATGCTAATAGAATTTACTAAAATGCATGGGCTGGGCAATGATTTTATGGTTATCGATTTGGTGACCCAGCGCTTAGATTTGACCAAGGAGTTGGTAGAGTTATTGGGAGATCGCCACCTAGGTATTGGCTTTGATCAACTGCTTGTGGTCGAGCCACCGATGCGCCCCGATGTTGATTTTAGTTACCGTATTTTTAACACGGATGGCACCGAGGTGGAGCAATGCGGCAATGGTGCGCGCTGTTTCGCTCGTTTTGTGCAAGCACGTAAACTGTCATTTAAGCAGCGTCTACGGGTTGAGACGGCGAGCGGCATTATCTCTTTGACCACTGATCGGTTTGGTTGGGTAGAGGTTGATATGGGTAAGCCCAAGTTTGAGCCAAATGAGATTCCCTTTAGCCCAAGAGCCACGACCAAAATCCAAAACACTTATCACCTCGATGTCAATGGCACACCTGTACAGCTATATGTCGCCAATATGGGCAACCCACATGCCGTTATCAAAGTTGATGACGTTCTGGACGCTGAGGTCGAGACGTTAGGCAAAGCCATTGAGTCCCATCCAGCGTTCCCAGATCGCGTCAACGTGGGCTTTATGCAAGTGATGAACCAGCGTCATATTCGTCTGCGTGTGTATGAGCGCGGCGTGGGCGAGACGCAAGCTTGCGGCACGGGCGCCTGTGCAGCAGTTGCAGTCGGTATAAGAGAGGGCTGGCTCGATGAAGGCGAAGAAGTGCGCGCGCAGCTCTATGGTGGCAGCATGATCATCAAGTGGCAGCCTGGCTATTCAGTTATGATGACAGGTCCGACTGCTTTTGTTTATGAAGGAGTCTTTAGTCCGGATGGTTTGATGGCGCAAGCAGGTATTAAACCAAGTTCTGAAGGCTGATATCTGTCGTTAGAAAAATGATATCAATAACATGGGTGCTTCTGATATGGTTATGTCCACTCATCAAGACGGTCAGACAACGCAAACGGCACCTTGGCTATCAGCTGAGTTGGCGGCGAATATAGAGTCAGATGCCGCGCTACGAGCGTTATTAGCACCTGTCCATCGTTGGCTCAATACGCTGTCCGTGCGTAATCACTCACCAAATACGCTGACCGCTTATTTTGCTGGCTTAAACCAACTGGCACTATTCTTACGCGGTAAGCGTCTGACGTGGACGCGTTGTGATAAGCGCCAACTGGCTCAGCATATTAGTCAGCGTCTCGATGAAGACAAGCTTGCGCTTGCTAGCGTTCAGCAAGAGCTGTCAGCGATTCGGCATTTTTATGGTTGGCTCATAGAGGAGGATTTGGCACGTATCAATCCAACGACTGGCTATCAGCTCAAGCGTAGCCCTAGACCATTACCCTCTATCGCTGATGTGGATTTATTGACGCAGTTACTCGATCAACAAATCCCTGATACGTCAGAGCAAGCGCGCCTGTGGCTGCGTGATAAAGCCATGTTTGAGCTGCTCTATAGTAGTGGTCTACGTGTTGGCGAGTTGGTCGCACTCGATATGGCTGATGTGGACTTGTCTGATTTACGGGTGCGAGTCACTGGTAAGGGTAATAAAACTCGCTTAGTACCATTAGGTGCAAAGGCAGCAGAGGCGATAACACGCTATCTACCGCATCGCAATCTATGGGTCGAACAGATGGACAGCGCCTTGTTCATTAGCGAAAAACTCGGCACCAGACTATCGACGCGAGCAGTACAGCAGCGTCTAAAAGTTGCGGCGACTCGCGCAGGTATTGCGCAAAACATGTATCCACATCTACTGCGTCATTGCTTTGCCTCACACATGCTGTCAGGTAGTGGTGACTTGCGTGCCGTGCAGGAGATGTTAGGACATAGCGATATCAGTACCACGCAAATTTACACCCACGTTGATTTTGCCAAATTAACACAAGTCTATGATCGCGCCCATCCACGAGCCACCCACACTCAAAATGATGAAAATCCTACCTAATTAAGTAATCTATGGTTTAAGCAATCTACGGTTTAAGTAATCTACGGGACTTCCTAAACTACGCCAAACGATGGCAATCAAAGATAGGTAATTTCTGTCGACCTTGCACTTGAGCTTGCTTGTCTAATGATGCCATGACGATGGCGTATCCTTTATCTATGTCAGATGTCGTAGACAGATTTAGCTCACTGCTATCATGGCTCGCAATAACGCTGCCATCAAAAGCAGTAATGGTAGTATGTCCCCACGTCTGGCGAGTATTGCCATCTTTATATGCATGATCGCCGCCCTGTGCTGCCCCGATCACCATACACTGACTGTCCAAAGCACGTGCCTGTAACAATAGCGACCAATGCGCTTGTCCAGTCAGATAAGTAAAAGCAGACGGTGCACTTAATATATCAGCACCTGCTTGACGTAAGCGCTGCGCTAGAGCAGGAAAGCGCAAATCAAAACAGACCATCATACCCAACTGATAGACAGCGTCGCCGGACTCAAGAGGCGCAACCACGGTCTGCGTGCCCGGCTCAAACGTCGCCGCTTCATTGTAGCTGCCTTGCTTGTCGGCTACGGTCGCGGTGAACAGATGAATTTTATCGTATCGTGCCACTCGCGACCCGTCTGGCGCAAACAATTGACTGACTTGGCGCAGCCGACCATCAGGAACGACCATGCCATCAGGCCGATAAGGGCAAGGCAGTGAGCCTGCCAGTAGATATATATTATGAGTGCGGGCATACTCTGCCATCGTCGCTGATAGCGCGTCAAAACGCTCTGCAGTCGCAAACTGCTGACCCATGCTACAGCAGTTTTCAGGTACGACAACGAGTTCAGCACCTTGCGATTTGGCATCAATGATCGCCGCTTTTATATTCGCTAAATTGCTATCGATGTCTTGCTGGCTGTTCATTTGAATGGCAGCTGTGCTAAATTGAGAGGGCATTGTTGTGTCAGTCATGACAATATTCTCCGTGACGGGTAAGTCTTGATGGCTGCTCATGACAATTTTTTATGACGTTTTTTATTATAAAATGTTGATGACGCTGAACAAACCATTCATAGTTATCGGTTGGTTATTAAGGCAAACATGCTAAATTTGTATCACAAACATACCAATCGTATCTGGATAGGATATAAATTAACGTAGCAAAATTGTGATAAAAAATGCTATCGTCATGTCCTGTTAAGGTGACATCATCGCCTTAATTGGCAAAATAAATACAATATGACCAAGACTGGAGTGTAATAAGCCGCCCATGAGTATGTCATTCGGATTGGCGAGCACGCTAAGCACCTCACAAAAACTGACACCGCAAATGCAGCAAGCCATTAAATTGCTGCAGCTCTCTAGTCTTGAGCTCGCACAAGAGGTTCAAGCCAAACTGGATAGTAATCCGCTGCTTGAACGTATCGAAGAGGATGATGACGAGTACGAGAATAACCGTGACGATAGAGCAGATGAGCTAAGCGAGTCATTAACACTTGATAGCTGGAATCAAAGCAGCAGTGACGCATCTAGCGCAGGATCTGATAACCATACAGACTATGGTGACGATAGCACTGACAGCTGGGAGAAACTGCAGCAATCTAGTATTGATGATGGAGCGATGGATAGTGATAGCAGTTTTGAGACGGATAGCTTCGATGCTAGCAGTTTTGATAAAGAGAATTACGCTTCGACATCAACAGGCGCAGGTAATAATAGAGGCGATGAGGATTTTGATAGTTATCAGGGCGGTACTTCGTCGACTATCCAAGATCACGTACGTTGGCAGCTCAACTTTAAGCGCCTATCAGAAGCGGACACATTGATTGCAGAGTATTTGATGGACTCTATGGATGACATGGGATTCATACGAATTGATATCGATGAGCTGCTACAGAGCTTTGATACCATGGCCAACTTTTATCAGTGGGATGAACGTGTCGAGTACGACGAGGTCATGGCCGTATTGCGTATGATCCAATCTTGCGATCCGATTGGCGTTGGCGCACGTCATTTGAGTGAGTGCCTAGCGATTCAGTTATCCAAGCTAGACGCCAATACTGCATATCTCAAAGAAGCAAAAGCGCTGCTAACAGCCGGCGAGCATTTAGTCAGTAACAATATCAAAGCGCTTACTGAACGGACAGGCCTTGCCCCTGAGAACATCACCCCTGCGCTTAACTTACTGCGTACCTTAAACCCTTCACCCGGATTACTCTTTCAGATCAACCAGCCTGATTATACCCAGCAGCCCGACAGTTACGACATTCCAGATGTATTAGTCACACCCATTAGGAGTCGTAAAGCCACTGCCAATGCTGAGGCATTAGAAGACGGTTGGCATGTACGCCTCAATCCTGACACCTTGCCGAAGCTGCGAGTAAACCAAGAATATGCCAATTTAGTCAAACGCGGTGATGACAGTCCGGACAACCAATATCTACGTGAAAACCTTACTGATGCGCGCCTCTTTATCCGCAGTATCGAAGAGCGCAACCAAAACCTATTAAAAGTAGCAACCAGTATTGTGCGTTATCAGCAGGAGTTTTTGCAGCACGGTGCGACGGCCATGCAACCACTTATTCTAAAGGCAATCGCAGAAGAAGTAAATCTACACGAGTCCACCGTTTCACGTCTCACTACCAGTAAGACGATTTTGACACCGCAAGGACTATTTTCACTAAAGCACTTTTTTTCTTCTCACGTCAGCAGTTCGGATGGCGATATCTCATCAACGGCCATCAGTGCCATGATTAAAAAGCTAATCGCTGATGAAGATCCTAAAAAACCGCTCTCGGATAGCCGTATTCAAAAAGAATTATTGGCAGACGGTATCGATATTGCCAGAAGAACTGTTGCCAAATATCGTGAAGCCATGAATATAGGTTCATCCACTCAGCGCAAACAGAAGTATTAATCGTTTAAATACAGCCATCTATAAATACATTGAGTAATTATTAATATTTCTGTGGCAAGATATAAAAAATAAAATTTTTTGATTATATAGAAACATGATAGAAACAACAGGTATTGTTACACTTAATTACAATTTAACGTCTTGCTACTATCTCTCTTTCATGACAAATTAGAGTCATACCAACAACGAAATCTAAGTGCCAATCTATAGTATTTACTTATAATGAATAAAGGAGACGATAAAAGGATACGTCGAAATCTTACTAGAGGCATTAGATAAGTTATTGGTAAGGCAGGATGATAAGAGCAGGAATGCGACTTCATCTGTTGAATGTAAGTTACAAATACAAGGACAATAATATGAATGTTTCTATCAGTGGTCACCATATCAGTGTTACCGAAGCTATGGACACAGCAGTTCGTGAAAAGCTTGAAAAAGTAGAGCGACACTTTGATCAGATACAGAGTATTAAAGTGATATTATCGTTAGACAATAGCGGCGCAAGTGATGGCGGTAAAAAAAGCCATAAAGCTGAAGCAATTATGCGCGTCTCAGGTCAAGAAATGTTTGTCCAAGCCTTAGAAGATGATATGTATAAAGCCATTAATGAGATGGCAGACAAACTTGATAGACAAGTACGCAAGTACAAAACTCGTCAAGAGCGTAAAAAGACGCAGGGTGCTGGGCGTGAAGACCGCTATCAAGACACCGCGCCTGCTGAAGCTGTACCAGCAGCTTAATCATACGTTTAATTGACGTTGATTAAGTGGGCAATCAAATCATCAAGAGCGTCTGAACAAGCTAAAAAATAAGAAATTTGACAAACAGCTATTTCATTCATTGGTGATCTATAAAAGAAAAAAGACCTCGAACGTTTGACACGTTGAGGTCTTTTTTAGTACGTCTCTAATGATGCGGTTAAGACTTGATAATTAATAAAAACTAATGACAGACTGAAATATAAAAAATTATCCTCCGCCCACAGCCTGTACGACTTCTATATTCATACCTTCTACAATACGCAATTGAGCCAGCTCACTCTTTGGTGTTAGCTCACCATCTACTTCAACGGCATAGCGTCCTTGACTGAGTCCAAGTTCATTGATGACTAATTGCACTGTCTGATGAGTGGTTTGTAAGTTTTTACCATTAACACTAATGGTGCTCATATAAAATCCTCCTTAATAATTTGAGATTCCTTGTAGTAATGGTCCTATAAGTATTAGTCGCAATATAGATGCTTTTAATCTTATAGGCGACTATTTGTATCTATACTCATAATATCAATCAATCTTCGGCAGGTATGAGTAGAATGGATTAATCCATTGAGTTCTCAAGTCGAAATGTAGAGATAGCAAGCCATAACCAACCTGCAATCATAAGAACCCCGCCAATGGGCGTAATCGCGCCAAACCAGCGCGGTGCTCCAAGCGTCATGGCATATAGACTACCGGCAAATATAATAATACCGATTTGCAATAACCAAGCCGTAGCTTGAGTGGTATATTTTAAGCGTATCAGTAAGCCCACAACTAATAGGCCCAGCGCATGTATGAACAAATACAGCGTCGCGGTATGCCACCATTCAAGCTGTTGTGCGCTGACAATATTCTCCAAACCATGAGCACCAAATGCACCCAAAGCGACAGCAATAGCCATATTAATCGCGGCAATACCGATCCAATTTAGCATGGCAAAACTCGTATTTTTTTAGAGCTACTGAATGTCATCTGGTAAAATCACGCTATCAATGGTCATGGCATCGCGGATTTTGTCCATCGCGTTTTTTTCGATCTGACGGACACGTTCAGCAGAGATAGAGTAAACCGCGGCCAGCTCGTGCAAAGTGGATTTTTGCTCAGAGAGCCAACGCTGCTCGACGATATCGCGTGAACGCTCGTCTAATGTCCCCATAGCAGCGATCAATGCTGACGAGTTGTTTTCTTCCCAGTCTTCTTCTTCCAACTGCTCAGCAGGATCGATGCCATCTTCCAAAAACAGCTGCGGTGCATAGCGACCGTCATCATCGTCGCTGGATTGCGCTTCAAATGAGGCGTCATAAGAGGTCAGACGCGACTCCATCTCGAGCACTTGCTTACGCGTGACATTCAAATCTTTGGCAATCGCGTCTGCTTCTTCTAGTGTGAGCTGATTGTTGGTTTTTTTTAGGCTGCGCAAGTTAAAGAACAATTTACGATGCGCTTTGGTGGTCGCAACTTTTACGATACGCCAGTTACGAATCACAAATTCGTGAATTTCAGCTTTGATCCAATGCACGGCAAAGGAGACTAAGCGCACGCCTTTATTAGGATCAAACCGTTTGACCGCCTTCATTAATCCCAAATTGCCTTCTTGAATTAAATCAGCTTGTGGCAGTCCATAACCTGAGTAGCTACGTGCAATATGAATGACAAAACGCAGATGTGACATCACCAGCAGACGCGCTGCCTCAACATCGCCCTCATCATAATAGCGATGGGCCAATTCTTGCTCTTGTACAGGCGTTAAGATCGGAATTTGATGCACAGTATTGATGTAGGCGCCCAGATTAACCCCCGGCGCTGCCAAATGGGTTGGCATTGCTGGCACCAAATCGCGTGTACTGGTATTGCCTAATGTACTGGCATCATAAGGTGGGCGCTGAGCTGCGGCTTTTAGTGCCGCATCGCGTTCCTCATTTTTTATAGGAGCTGTGCTGTCTTTTTTATTCGCATTCGCAGCATCAGAAGTAGTAGTAGCCATATTCTTGACCTTGGTTAAATAGTTAAGCAAATAGTCAGATAAAAATCTCTATAGTTGTAATTGTAAAGGACAGCAGCGTTTAGTTGCTATCAGTTTTGGTAATGATGAAGTGATATATTGTAGCGAAACGCTGCAATGATGTGCTATTGCCTGACAAATCAGTAACTTCATTGACGATTAACCCTAAGTAGTCGCTCGTTTGTGTTTGCTGACTCTGACGACAAAACGCTGTGATATCAGCTTGTGAGTTGGGATCCGTCGCGACCACATATAATGATTCACCAGCGGCTACATCGCGTAACGCAACCTTGGTTTTCAGCAGTGGCATTGGGCATGCAAGCCCGCGACCATCGACGAAACGCTTGATATTTAGTAAAGGTTGCTCTTCATCTATTTTCGTCTCAGTGCCAACATCTGGGCCACCATTCTCTACTGGCAACAAGTCTAACAGATGATTGATCTCTTGCTGTTCTGGATCGGATAAGCTCGCTGATAAGTAAATAGAGTGTGATGCACGTTTGATGGGTAATTGGCTATCAGCGGACATAATACAAACCTTACAAGTATCAATATTTCGGTTTCTTTATCAAAAAAGGCTCTAACAATTATTTTGATTATCGTCAATCTATTTACGGCAACCATGAGCTTACTATTATTGTGTTTAACCATTATACCAAATAGCCAATGTATAATTGCATTTGAATATAATCAACGCCATGTTCGGTTCATTAGAATCACACAGTCATGTTGCACAATCGTGACGGGTGGCTGAGTGATTGGTAGCTAAGCACATAGTAGAATTGACCTTATACAAACAAGCTCGTATAGTCAAAAAGACGTCGTCAACAATCTGATAGGATACGAATTTGTACCACGCTAATAGACCGCCACGACTTACTAAAGCCGCCAGCCATTCGTTAAATAAGCTGTCGGAAAGCTCGCTATCTAAACTATTTGGGCAAACAGATAGCCGCAACTCTGTGGTTTTATCTTTTTCAAATAGTATCAAAATCGGACTGTCAGTGACACTGCTGGTAATTGCTACAAGTGCTCATAGCAAGGATGGTGATGATAGCCAAGCTATGCCATTTGCCAATCATTCATGGCAAACAGTAGAGTCACAATCGTTAGAGCTACCCAATTTGCGCGGGCAAGGACTGAGCTTTGCTGAGCAGTATCAAAATAAAATGCTGGGTGAGTGGTCATTACAGAACATCAATGGTCGGGTCAAAATGGAGCACGACCCTTGGGTGCAAGAAACGGTAAAAGACATGACGTGGCGATTGAACGCGCAAGCCCGTCAGCAAGCACCACTTGGCTTAGTTATTCTTGATAATCCCAGCATCAATGCTTTTGCGGCACCTGGTGGAGTCATCGGGATCAATACAGGGACGATATTGGCCGCCAAAAGTATGGATGAGCTGGCAAGTGTCATCGCCCATGAAGTCGCGCACATCAGTCAACGTCACTATGAGCACAGCGCAGACGAGCGCAAAAAAGCCTTACTGATGCAAGTAGGCGGTATGTTGGCTGCGATTGCCGCATCAGCAGTCGATGGTGATGCGGCGGCGGCTGTAATGGCGGGTAGCCAGACAGCTTCTATGAATAGCAGCATGGCTTTTAGCCGTAACAACGAGCGCGAGGCCGACCGAGTAGGGATGCAAATCATGACCCAGGCAGGCTATGACCCTCGGGCAATGCCACGGTTTTTTGCCACGATGAATCAACAAAGCCAGCTCAATCAGGTTGAAAATCGCTTTTTACCAAGCTTTGTGCGCTCGCACCCGCTCAGTGATGAGCGACTGAGTGAGTCGCAGAGCCGTGCTGGGCAGTATCCCACACTGTCATTGAGCCAGCAGCAGCGCCATCAAGCCTTGTTTGATTTGCTCTATTGGCGTGTACAAGCTACTGGCAAACATGCTTCTGAAGTGACGCTCACAACCGCTGCTAAAAATAGTCTGGGTGCCAAACTTGCCTTAGTGAGTTGGTACGGAGAACAGCAGCGCATCGAAGAGGCTAATGAGGTATTGGCACAGATAAATAAACTCCCAAATACGCAGCGTCAAAGCCTAGAACCTTTACTATCGATTACTCATAGCCAGCTTTTAAGTGAACAAGGCAAATGGCAACAAGCTGCAGATATATTAGAGAGTCAGCAGCGTCTGTATCCTGAGCGCCGTGACTTACGCCTGTATTTGGCGGAAGCACTGACCAATAGCAATCAGCCATTAAGGGCACAAGCACTGCTAAAACCACTCACAGAGCAACAACCAAGCGATCGCTACGCATGGCAAAGTCTGCAGCTTGCTAATGAAAAGCTCGCTAAAACCGCAACGTCACCACAACTGGCTAATATTGCAACGATCAACGCATTGCGTTATCGCAGTTATGATCAACTTTGGAATGGGCGCTATGAGAGTGCGTTGACATCACTGACGCAGGCCAAGCAATTGACTGAAAACCTGCAAGCCACAGCACAAAGCAATAGTGCGCGCCCATTGCTAGCCAATATCAATGCAGAAATCAAAGCAATAAAAACCGCCAAAGACTTTGAGCCTTAGGCGGTTTGTAAATAGTCAGTTTTTCGTACAACAACGGGTGCGCTTGACGACATCATTTTCAGTAATAGCAGCTCATATGCCGGCTTGCTACCCAAAACGAAAAATTAGCCTTGTAGTGCATCTTTAACCATTTTAGAGATCAACGCAGGATCAGCACGACCAGCGGTCTTGTTTTTCAGTACACCCATCACGCTGCCCATATCACGCATAGAAGTGGCACCTTGCTCTGCGATTTCCGCGTTGACCAATGCCATGATTTCATCTTGATTCATTTGCTGCGGCATAAACTCATTGATAATATCAATTTCAAACTGCTCTTTGGCCGCCAAATCATCACGGCCATTTTCAGTAAAAATAGTGAGCGACTCTTGACGTTGCTTTAGCTGCTTTTGTAGCACTTCTAATACTTGCGCGTCATCAAGCTCTGTCTGACGATCAATCTCAATTTGTTTGACCACTGATTGTACGTTGCGCAGTATTTTGACACGCTCAAGCTCACGAGCTTTCATAGAAGTTTTGATGTTGTCTGATAACGTCTGTTTAAGTTGGCTCACTGCTATTATCCTTATTCGTTTGTTAAATGCTATTTGTTGGGTACTGTTTAATAAGTTTTTTTGGGGTAAAACCTGCTGAGAGCGGGCTTTGATAAAAAATTGCGTCAGCAGTAACAACGAAAATTGTAGCATAAAAAACGCCACTGATATCGATGGATAACAGTGGCGTTAGTGTAGCACTTGTACTTAACTAATCAGATTATTGATTAGTACATACGAGTGGTACGAATAGTTTCGCGTTGTAACTTCTTCTTATAACGCTTTACGGCAGCAGCTTTTTTGCGCTTACGTACTTGCGTTGGTTTTTCATAAAACTCACGCTTACGTACGTCTGATAATACACCAGCTTTTTCACAAGCGCGCTTGAAACGACGGATAGCGATATCAACTGGTTCGTTTTCTTTAACCTTAACTGCAGGCATGAAGACTCCTCGATTAGGATGAGATATAAGGGCATTAGTTTGGCTGTGTATTAGTATTTAGCCGTAATATCTCAAGATTACTGGCATCAGCTCAAACTAGGACAATTCTCACGCATTAGCGTAAGGGCAGGTATTTTAATAAAAAATACCAACAAAGTCAATGATTTTAACGGTTTATTGTCTATTTATACTTTGTTTAAAATGTATCGAGGCTGAGCTGTCAGGTTTTAGGTGGAGTTGGAGCATAAAGTTTAGTGTTAATAAAAAATCCCTACCGTCTATAACGGTTTAGTGGGAGTTTATGCTATGATATTTCCCATATTGTAGTCAGCATATAAACCGTTTTGTGCGTATTTTATTGAGGATGTTGGAATGAAAAAAACAGTATTGAACATGGTGTTAAGCACAGCTTTTATCGTGGCTTTGGGTGCGGGCGTGAGTGCTTGTAGCGGCGGCGAAGAGCATGAAGAAGTATTGGCGATCGATATGGTAGATGAAGCGGCTGAGCTAGCACGCGCAAACGCCCCTGAAGCAGAAGACATGGAGTTTCCAGAGACGGCACCGATGCCAGCGGCTGATGCAACAGCTGCAGATGGGACAGAAGCTGATGCCACTGCTGAAGCAGGTACGGCGGATATAAGCATGGCAGACGCGACCACCCCAGCCACAGAGAGTGCTGATACCGCGGCTGCGCCTGCTGCCACTGACAGCGCCGATATGGCAACACCTGCTGAATAAGCTTTTAATTAGACTCGTAATATAATATTGTGAGTTTATGAACTGCTACAAAAAATTTGGCCACAGACGCAACAAATAAAGGTAAGGTCATGATCGATATACAGCAGCATATAAAAAGACTGAGCTTATCTGTTATCAGTCTGAGTGTGTTATTAGTATTGAGCGCTTGTAGTGGTGATAACGCGACTACGGAAGAGTCCAGCGCAGCCAACGAACCTGCTGCTACGAGTGTTGAAGAAACAGTTGCAACAGAATCTGAAATTACGGTGCCTGAGCCTATGGCTGAATCTGAGACTACCGACATGGTGGTTGAAGAAAAGACTGCTGTTGTCGCTGAGCCTGAAGTGCTCGCTGCAGATGCTGGTGCTAAACTTTACGAGTCAAACTGTAAAGTCTGCCATACAGCGGGTTTATTGAATGCACCGAAATATGGTGACACAGCCGCTTGGGCGACTCGTTTGACCAAAGATAAAGAGACACTATACATGCACTCCGCTAAGGGCTTTAATAAAATGCCAGCACAAGCGGTAAATGGTGTCAGTGAGGCACAAGTCAAAGCCGCTGTTGATTATATGCTCGCGTCAGTAAGCTGATATAGTATATATAGAGTATACCAGTCATTGAAATTTGTTAAACTGACCGTCATTGTGACTGACAATGGCGGTTTTTTTATGCGCGTTTTCTATTACTATCGATTTTAAAAATATGACTGGCTGTGCGAAGCGGATTTGATTCGCTATTCAAAATTTTAAAGCGATATACAATAAAAACGCGGCAAAAAATAGTCCGAAAACAAAAGCATAAAGGCAAAAGTATGAAGGTATTGGGTTTAGAGACGTCTTGTGATGAGACAGGGCTTGCCATCTTCGATAGTGAGCAGATCAATAATGACAATCAAGGGTTGGTCGGGCAAGTACTGTACTCACAGATTGAGCTGCATGCGCTCTATGGCGGCGTTGTACCTGAGCTTGCCAGTCGTGATCATATTCGTAAGCTCGTGCCCTTACTCAACGAGCTGCTTGAGCAGTGTGATATGAGTAAAAACGACATCGATGCGATTGCCTATACTAAAGGGCCAGGGCTGATCGGTGCGTTGATGACCGGCGCATTATTTGGCCGCAGTCTGGCGTATGGTTTGGATATTCCTGCCATTGGTATTCATCATATGGAAGGGCATTTGCTCGCGCCGCTTATGGGTGCCAATCCGCCCGCTTTTCCTTTTGTTTCGCTGTTGGTCTCTGGTGGTCACACTTTACTTATAGCCGCTCATGGTGTGGGACAGTATGAGATATTGGGTGAGTCGATCGATGACGCGGCGGGTGAGTGCTTTGATAAAGCTGCTAAGATGCTAGGCTTGCCTTATCCCGGTGGCCCTAATATTGCCAAACTGGCAGAAGCTGGCAACCCTGATGCTTACGCACTGCCAAGACCGATGCTTCATCGAGGTTTGGACTTTTCATTTAGTGGTATGAAAACAGCGGTGCATAATCTGATTAAAGACACTGCTGGCTCTGATAGCGATCCGCAAATTCGTGCGGATATCGCTGCGAGCTTCCAACATGCAGTGGTCGATACACTGGTGAAGAAATGCGTCAAAGCACTCAAGCAAGCAGGTATGAGCCGTTTGGTCATTGCGGGCGGGGTCAGTGCCAATACGCACCTGCGCGAGATGCTAGAGGCAGAGCTGGCTAAGATCAATGCGACGGTCCACTATGCACCGCCCGCGCTGTGTACGGATAATGGCGCGATGATTGCTTATGCAGGGTTTGAGCGCTTGCAAGCTGGGCAGTCAGATGATTTGGCTGTTAGCTGTATTCCACGTTGGCCGATGACAGAATTGCCAGCCGTATAAATGAGCATTTGGTCCAACACGTTTATATGAATTAAGGACAGTCTATGCAGTGGCTTGCTATTGGTCTGGGAGCAGCATTTGGTGCTTGTTTGCGTGCGTGGTTGTCGCGCTTTAATGCGTTACACAACTGGATACCACTTGGCACGCTCGGCGCTAATATCTTGGGTGGACTGCTGATAGGACTGGCACTGGTGTGGTTTGAGCGCATGGGAAGTGGTCTATCTGATAACGTTCGTGTGTTTGTGATTACTGGGTTTTTGGGTGGGTTGACTACCTTTAGTACTTTCAGTGCAGAGGTATTTGGCTTTATCCATGACGGGCGACTGCTGGCAGGCTTAGCGCTCATCGGCTTGCACGTTGGACTGACATTATTAGCAACCGCGTTTGGCTTTTATTTCTTTAAGCTAGTTTTGTAGGCGTTGATAGATATTAATCGTTTAAGAGTCTGTTATCAGTGGTTCCATATTAACAGTCTGTTTTAAATGGTCTATTAATGAGTTTAAAGGGTGAAATAACTGGTTTCGTTGGGAATATACTATGGTATTAACCATCGTTTCTTCAGCTCTGGAGTATCTTCAACTACAGAATACAAGATAGCGACCCTATCAGTTAAGCAACTATCACTAGCTCTTGAATCTAGCTTTGGAAGGTATTTACTATCTATAAACCCTCCTCCCAACATTAAATCTTTATCTAAAGATATTACCTCTCCGTTCAAGTAAATTTCTCTTTTTTCAGCGTTAAATTTCACATCGTCTGTATTAAATACAGGCGTAGTAATGCTCTCACCGTCCGCCAAAAATAAACAGTTGTCTTTGAAGATAAATTTTCCCGATATCAAAGCAGCAAACTGAACATTGTTACTTTCATCGTAGTAAGAGAAAAAGTTACTTAATTTCGGCCTGTCATTTGCATTAACGACACTATTATTCATTGGCATACTAGAAGCACAAGCTGATAGAAAGGAACTTAATAAAACAAAAGTAAATAATTTTTTGATATTCATATTGACTCGCCCTAAAAATAAGATTGCATTGATTTTAAACTCTACGACTGAATACAGAAAGCTCTTAGTTAATATTTATCCTCGGAAAGCTTATTGTATGTACACTCTGACTATTTCAGCGAGTTAAACCCCTGATTTCATTAACCTAAAGCTAGATATTCAAGTCCTCACTAGGGAACCATCATTCCTCCAGCACCTATCTTAATGTAAGAAAGGGAACGATATTTTATAACCAAAAAATGTAATAAGCAGTGAAGTATTAAACGGGCTTTACAATCCCTTCCAATAAACTGGCAAAACCCTGCATATAAGCCATATCTTGGCTCGCCGTACGCGTCGCCGCATACAACTGACAATGTACGCCATCACCTAATGGTCGCGAGACGACCCAGCCTTTTTTCTCATATTCAGCAACCACCCAATCAGGCAATGCTGCCACACCGCGCTCGCTCGCGACCAACTGAATTAGCATCGCGGTCAGCTCTGTCGTACGAACACTCTTAAAGCTTACTTGTGCTGGCGTCATAAAATTGGCAATGATGTCGAGACGCTTGGCCTCTACTGGATAGGCAATCAATGTCTCGTTAATCAAATCATTGGGGTTAATAAATTTTTGAGCAGCTAAATCATGTGTTGGTGACAGCACCAAACGACTCTCATACTCAAACAATGGCTGATAGCTGATACCGTCGAGCGGCAAATCACTGGTCGTAATTAGTAGGTCAATATCACCTTCCATCAAGAGATGGTGCGGCTCAGGCTCAAACCCTGTGGCAAAATCCAGCTCAACATCCGACCACTCACGGCGATAGTGATTGAGTATCGGCATCAGCCAATCAAAACAGCTATGACACTCTGATGCCAGTCGTAATCGACCAGCTTGACCGTGCGCTAAGCGCTTTAGATCGTTTTTGGTACGCATGACTTGCGGCATGATATTATCCGCTAAGGCTAGCACAGCTTTACCTGCTGGCGTGAAAGTGAGCGGGCGGGTGCGACGATTAACGAGGCTGATATCGTAGTAGTTTTCTAACTCTTTTAATTGATGGGATACCGCAGACGCCGTGACATGTAGCTCATCGGCCGCTGCCGCAAGTGAGCCATGGGCTCTAAGCGCGGTTAATGTATTAAGATGACGAAGCTCAAGCATAATAGTACCTAACCGCTAAGGTGAGAAAAATTCATTATAGTGGATACTGTGTTGATTTTCACTCATAGATGTTGTCAATGAGTGATTGCTGCTAGCGTTTACGTAGCAACAGCTGTGAGATGACCACCAATACTAGCGAGGCAACCAATAATAACGTACCTATTGCATTGACTTCAGGTTTGAGACCGACTCGCACCATCGAATAAATACGTAGCGGTAAAATCTCATAACTAGGCCCTGTGACAAAGGTGGATACCACCACATCATCGAGCGATAAAGTAAAAGCAAGCAACCAACCGGCCATGACCGCTGGCAAGATAACTGGAATCAGCACTGTGCGCACCATCGTTGACTCACTGGCACCCAAGTCGCGCGCCGCTTCCATCAAGCGCTCATCTAAGCTGCTCAAGCGTGCAAAGACAGTAATCACAACAAAGGGTAGGCAAAAAGTAATATGTGCCAATAGCAATGAGACAAAGCCCAACTGCAAGCCAATTAATAGGAACAGCGCCAATAACGAGATAGCCAATACAATCTCAGGCGACATCATCAGGACAAATAGCAGCCCATTTAGTAAGCCTTTGCCGCGAAAGTTGTAACGATGTAAGGCGAGGGCAGTGAGCGTTCCTATTAAGGTTGAGACGGTAGCCGCGACTAACCCCAAGACAATAGAATGCCAAAACGCATCGAGCATCGCTTGGTTATTAAACAGTGATTCGTACCACTTTAGGCTAAAGCCGCCCCAGTTATAGCCAATTTTTGATTTGTTAAATGACATCACCACCAAAACAATGATGGGTAGATATAACAAAGTATAAATCAGACCGAGATAGCCTTTAGCAGCGATACTGCCAATCCTGAGTGTACGCGAATAAGACATTAGGCCACCTCGTTAAAGTCAGTCTTGCCAATGCGGCGACTACTGGCACGGTAGGCTAGTAATAATACCGCCATTGCCACTGTCAATAACACGCTAGCCGCCGCACCAAACGGCCAGTCACGGGCGTCTAGGAATTGGTTTTTGATGATATTACCGACCAATAAATTACGAGAGCCCCCCAAGATATCCGCCACATAAAACATACCCATCGCAGGCAAGAGCACAAGCAGCACCCCAGAGATAATCCCCGGCGTCGTTAACGGTAAGACCACATGCCAAAAGGTCTGTGTTTTAGTTGCGCCCAAATCCTGTGAGGCTAATAGCATGTCATTGCGTAAGTCAGTAAATACTGCATATAACGGCAGTACCATAAACGGAAATAATAAGTAAGTTAGGCCAGCAATGACCGCGCCTTGCGTATATAAAATATCGATAGGGGCATCAATGACACCGATTGCCAGCAGTGACTTATTAATCAAGCCATTATTCGCAAAGAGCAGCTTTAGCGCATAGGTGCGTACCAGAGAGTTGGTCCAAAAGGGCAGGATCAACAGCAGCATGAGTAACGGCTGCCATCGCACTTTTACCTTGGCCACGAGCCACGCAAAAGGGTAGCCCAGCAGTAGACAGATAACCGTTGTGATACCTGCCATCCATAATGAATGAACAAAGACCTCAAAATATAACGGATCAACCATGCGCACATAGCTGTCAATACTGACAGGTAAGCTAATAAAGGCGCTGCTATCTCGGGTTAAAAAACTGACCGCGATGACCAATATATTTGGTAATAGCGCAAATATCAGTAGCCAACCCCAGATCATCCAGAGCGTTGCCGTACGAAACGGACTTTTGCTGCCTAAGTGGTTGCGGGCCATCAGCTACCATCCTTTTGTACAGTCGCCTTGTTTGTATGGTCAGCGTCTTCTGGCAGTACCCACTCCCAGCCATCGACCCATGAGACCTTGACGCCTTCATTTAGTTTGTAATCAAAGCTTGGGTCATCTTCATCAAAAAACTCAGAGGCCTTAATGATATGGCCATTTGCCAATTCAATAATCGAGTCTAACGTACTGCCTTTATAATTACTCTCGATAACCCGTCCCAATAGTCCGCTATGCTCGTTATCTTTTGGATCATATATTCGTAGATCTTCGGGACGAAGTAGTAAATTAACGATGTCGCCCACTTGCACATCATTGGCAAAATTGGGTCGACGCAAGTTACGTAGCGTTGTTGGCCCTTCTTGCGCTTGAGCCTCACAGACTTCAACTTCGATGCGTCCATTGGTCACGTTGCCATCACGATCTGGAAGGTCTGGATAGACACCCTTGACCTCAGCTCTAAACAGATTGGTCTCGCCGATAAACTTGGCAGTAAACAAGTTAGCAGGAGTCTCATAAATCTCAATAGGCGTGCCGATTTGCTGGAACATGCCGTCTTTCATCACGGCAATGCGGTCTGACATCGACAGCGCTTCTTCTTGATCATGCGTGACAAATACAAAGGTAATGCCTAGCTCACGTTGCAAACGCTTGAGTTCAGACTGCATTTGCAAACGCAGTTTGTGATCAAGCGCGGATAGTGGCTCATCGAGTAGTAATAGCTTGGGGCGATTGATCACCGCACGGGCGATCGCCACGCGCTGCTGCTGCCCACCAGATAAATCCTGCGGTTTGCGATTGGCCAAATGCTCCAACTGCACCATGGCCAGCATCTCGCTGACGCTAGCTTGAATCTCAGCTTTTGGCACTTTTTTTAGCTTTAATCCATACGCGACATTTTGGGCGACGCTCATATGTGGAAACAACGCGTACTGCTGAAAGACGGTATTGACCGGACGTTTATCAGCGGATAAGCCTGCCATCTGTACGCCATCTAGATAGATTGTCCCCGCATTGGGTTGCTCAAAACCTGCAATCAAGCGCAGTAATGTCGTTTTGCCACAGCCTGAGGGCCCCAGCAGGGTCAAAAACTCGCCGTGCTTGATATCAAGGTTGATGTCTTTTAGAACCTCGGTTTGATCGTAGGTTTTTTTGATACCATTTAATTGCAGCAACGTCTTGTCATTTTGAGGTGACGCAGAGGTTTTGTGCGTGCTTGGCGATGGGTCGGTCATAATATCTGTTCCTAAGCGTCCAATAGATCAGAGCAGTAAATCAATGCAGCCATCAAGGTATCTCGATGTCATCAAAAAACTGGCAAGAGCGTAAGCACGATTTGATTGCTGCCTGATAGCTGTCTGATTGCTGCGTATTATAACAAACCCGTGATATAAATCAGTGCAAGTTCGTTATAAGTTACGCGAGTCGTACCGTCATAGCAGCGATGGTTACGGCTATATTTTTACAGTTATAGGTTGGTGTATAACGACATTTAAACAAAATTTTTTACCGTTTTTTGGCGTCTATTCCTATACAATCACGATATAGCTGACAAACATAAGGCATCTGATGGGTGAGTGTGAATAGTCATCTGCCCATTTATGTTTGCATACAAGTATATAAAGCCGTTTATAACTCTCATATTATTGATAATAAAGGATCTCTCATGCCTACTGATATACGTCCAACAACAGGTCAAGAAGCCCTTGAGCTTTTAAAAGAAGGTAATGCCCGTTACGTGGATAGTCTCACCAGTACCGATGAATATATGCAGCGTCGCCCAGAATTGGTCAAGGATCAAAATCCATTGGCCATTATTTTGGGCTGCTCGGATGCACGAGTACCTGTTGAGATTGTCTTTGATCAAGGCTTGGGGGATTTGTTTGTCATACGTGTGGCGGGCAATGTGGTGGCGCCATCACAGATTGGCTCAATCGAATTTGCCGCCGAAGCCTTTGGCACACAGTTGGTGGTAGTCCTTGGACATTCAAAATGCGGCGCGGTCACGGCCTGCGTTGAGACCTTGATCAATCCTGATCAGAACTATTCTCCTAATTTGCAATCGATCGTTGATCGCATTCGCCCAAGTGTCTATAACTTGCATGAGCTGGCGACCGCCAATGGTCAAGACGTCGATGCCGATGAGTTGGTTGATCGTTCTATCCGTGCCAACGTGCGCATGTCAGTGAGTCAGCTAAGACATGGATCGCGTGCACTAGAGGATTTGACTAACAGTGGTCAGCTACTCGTTGTCGGTGCTGAGTATGACCTAGAGACAGGTAAGGTACGATTCTTAGACAGCTAATATATATCTAGACATGAACACACTTTGTTCATATTCTTACAAAACCCTATCAATTATTTTGCCATTTTTTATTATGATGAGAGACAGCAGTGAATCATGACAGTCGTGATTCGCTTATTTATAATACTCTTTTTTGAATAACCTTAGGATAACTATGTCTACCAACGATAATAACGCAACCATCGCACAGCCTGCGAGCAGCATCAGTGCAGATGGTGTGCAGTCGATTTCAGCACAAACGACAGGTTTTACTTTCAATCACACTATGCTACGCGTCAAAGATCCTGTCAAGTCATTGGCGTTTTATACTGGCGTGTTGGGTATGACGTTGCTGGCGGTCAAAAAATTCCCTGATATGGAGTTTGATCTGTATTTCTTGGCAAAGCTAACTGAGAGCGAGCGCGACAACTTGCCAGCTGGTGATGATTTAGAAATTTTTGCTTTCCGTCAGCGCGGTATTTTGGAGCTGACCCATAATTATGGCACCGAGACAAAAGCGGACTTTAGCTATCACGATGGCAACCAAGACCCTCAAGGCTTTGGACACATTTGTTTTAATGTACCGAACTTGGATGAGGCCATTGCTTGGTTTGATAAGAACGATGTTGAGTTCAAAAAACGTCCAGAAGACGGCAGCATGAAAAACATTGCCTTTATCAAGGATGTTGATGGCTACTGGATTGAAATCGTACAAGCTGATTTGATGTCATAACTGGCAAAACAGTGGTGAGATGTTCATTTATTTATTCATTTAAACACGCGCTAAGACAGCAATAGGAGCAACCCTTTATGCCTACCCCTGACGTGAGCCGCCTATCGAACACGCTAACCGATGGTGTGACCGTCTATCAACAAGTGGTCTATACCACGCAAGACTTGGCAAGTGGCTTTATTGAGCGCATTCCATATTTTATAGCGGCGCTCATTGTGTTGGGGATTTTTTGGCTGTTGTCGATTATTTTCAAAAAAGTGGTGCATAAAACCTTAGGCGCGCGCGTGCGTCATCAAAACTTGGTGAAGGTATTTCAGCGCATAGGTGGGGCGCTTATTCTGTTTATTGGCTTTATGATCGCCATGGTTGTTGCTATTCCAGGATTTACACCAGCCAAATTAATCGGCGCGCTGGGTATTGGTTCGGTGGCGATTGGTTTTGCCTTCAAAGATATCTTTCAAAACCTACTCTCTGGTATTTTATTGCTAATCTCAGAGCCGTTTCGTATCGGTGATCAAATCGTCTCAGGGGACTACGAAGGAACGGTAGAAGATATCAAGATCCGTGCAACGACCATCAAGACTTATGATGGTAGGCAAGTAGTGATTCCAAACTCGGAGCTGTATACCTCGGCATTGACCGTCAATACCGCTTATAAGCAGCGCCGCTTACAAGTGGCGGTGGGCATTGGTTATGAAGACGATATCGAAACAGCAAAGGCTGAGATTCTACAAGCTTTGGATAAAGTTGAAAGCGTATCGAGAAAAGCGACGCCAAGTGTTATTGCGACAGGGTTTGGCGGCTCTTCTATGGATCTGATAGTACGTTGGTTTATTGATAACGGCACTCAGGCTAATAAAGTCGCTTCTATTCATCAAGTCATCGTAGAAGTCAAAAAAGCGCTGGATGCAGCCGGTATCAATATTCCATTCCCCATACGTACGATAGATCTAAGCGATCCTTCGGTGAAGTCTATTGTTAAGCAGATAAATAAGCAGCAAGATGAGGACGTTAATGATGATGATAATGCCAAAAAAGCAGAGACAGAGCAATTTGCTTAGAGCGTTATTTCAAAGAGCTGTCTTCACGTGATGTTTTTTGAGCAATAAAAAACCGCCATATTTAATGATATGGCGGTTTTTTTGTCTTTCTACAAACTATAGTGAATTCAGTATAAAAACGATACAGTGGGACTGGGATAAATTTTTCGCAGCATCGAGCACCGTAGGCACAGCACGTAAGGAAAATTTAGACCAGTTCCACCTTGATATATAATGTATCTGTTTTATTTAGGATTGATTATACTAGGCCAGTACAAAAAGTTAGTCATTCTTTGCTCTAAATTCGGTATGGCACGATTTGCAACTTGCGCCCACTTCACCAAAGGCAGGCTGGACGTCTTCGACACTAGTAGCCGACTGTGCAGCAGCATTTAGCTCAGCCGTCACTTTTTGAAAGTTGTCCGCTTCAGCACTGAAACCATCAGCATTTGACCATACGGCTTCAGTCGCGTTGCCCATGGCTTCTTGGTTTTCAAAGTGACTCCAAGGGTTTGCCGCATCTTCTGCCAAAAATGATGCCTGCTCTTTGAAAACCGCCGCATCAAAGGTATCAGGGGCTTTGACCATATCACCCATGACGCCCATCGCATCGCCCCAGCTTTTCATGCTGTCTTGGCGCGCTTTGATATCAGGATCGTCGCCTGCACCGCTACACGCTGTCAAACCCAGCGCCGCTGCCATTAAGGTGATGCTAAAAAAAGATTTCAAAGATTTTTTGGTATAAACCTGTGCCATATGACTTACTCCTTTAAACGTGGCTAATAGTAGGCATCGCTATCACGCTCGCCTTACCTCAAATATTATTATAAAAATATTTCTTAAGATTCTTTTGCGCACAGTGGCTGCGAAAGAGTCT
Source organism: Psychrobacter piscatorii (assembly GCF_001444505.1). GTDB lineage: Bacteria > Pseudomonadota > Gammaproteobacteria > Pseudomonadales > Moraxellaceae > Psychrobacter > Psychrobacter piscatorii_B. The sequence continues at coordinate 24,791 of NZ_LNDJ01000107.1, forward strand.
CTACTATTGTAGCGTTTATCGGCAGAATGGGGGCAATATAATGTTATATCCTCGTAATCATCGGATGATATAAAACCCCTTTAGCAAATCGTTTGTTAGATATAAAAAAGGCCAGCGATAATCGCTGACCTACACTCTCAAACCTAACATTCTTGAGCTTTAAAAAAGCTTAGAGAGCCAACCAATCACGCGGCTTGAGATAATAATCAGTCAACTCAAACTCAGGTGTGCCCTCAGCCGGCTCAAACCGATAATGCCAGCTGGCAAGAGGTGGCATACTGACTAAGATCGACTCAATACGGCCGTTGCTCTGTAGGCCAAATAATGTGCCACGATCGTAGACCAGATTGTACTCTACATAACGGCCACGGCGATAGAGCTGAAACTCACGCTGTGCTTCGGTATAAGGCATATCTTTACGCTGCTCAAAAATCGGCATGATACCGTCAAGGTAACCATTGCCGACGGCTTTCATAAAGTCAAAGCATCTCTCAAAATCCCAGCCGCGACTCTCAAAGTTGACATCGTCGTAGAACAGCCCGCCAATACCGCGCTGCTCATCACGATGACGCAGATGGAAGTACTCATCACACCACTGCTTAAAGTCAGGGTAGACAGTATCGCCAAAAGGCGCGCACAGATCGTGACAGACCTGATGCCAGTGTACGCAGTCAGCAAGCACCGGATAAAATGGCGTCAGATCAAAGCCGCCACCGAACCACCAAATTGGATCTTCGCCTTCTGCTTCTGCCACGAACAAACGTACGTTGGCGTGGCTGGTTGGGACATTTGGGTTTTTGGGATGTACCACTAAGGACACGCCCATGGCTTGCGCTTTGCGACCAGCGATATTGGGGTGGCGTGCAGTGGCAGAAGCAGGCAAATTGTGGACATGGATATGACTGAACATCACGCCTGCTTTTTCGATGACCGTGCCATCTGTCAATACGCACGAACGACCGCCACCACCCTCTTTGCGCTCCCAATCGTCAGGGACGAAAGTTGCATTGCCGCCGCCATCGCGTTCTTGTGCCTCTAAGGCGTCGCAGATACGAGCCTGCAGTTCCACCAAAAACGCCCGTACGCGCAGGATGTCATGATTGGTTGGCGTGGTCTCTGACGCTACGGTTGATGGGTCTGCTTGGTTATCTATATTTGAAATACTCATAAGACATCTATTTATTTAGGTGTATGGCTGTATTAAAAACTTTATCGAGCATGTGCCCCATACGATCGCGTTTGGTTGCTAGATATTCAGCGTTCATATCGTTGACACCGACCAACAATGGCACCCGTTCGACAACGTCAATACCGTGCTCCGTCAAATAAGCAACTTTGTTTGGATTGTTAGTGATGAGTCTGACAGCATTGACACCGATATAGGCAAGCATCGGACCACACATATCATAGATACGCGCATCAGCAGGCAAGCCTAACATGAGATTGGCATCCAGCGTGTCGTGTCCCTGATCTTGGAGGGCATAAGCGCGAATCTTGTTGGTCAGACCGATACCGCGACCTTCTTGACGCAAATACAAAATCGCACCGCAACCTGACTCTTGGATGGCTTGCATGGCAGTATTGAGCTGTGGTCCGCAGTCACACTTTAATGAGCTAAACGCATCGCCTGTTAGGCACTCAGAATGAATTCGAACCAGCGGAATTGGTCTTTGCGACGACGTGTCATCTGAGCTAGGTGCTGTCGTTTGATCGACCACAGACAGACCGACGGTCAGCATAACATGCTCTTGGCCTTCGTCGTTTTCAAAGATATGAATATCAAACTCGCCATGACGAGTGGGTAGTTTGGCACTAGTGATAAATTGATATGACATTACTGTCCTGCATAAGCCTAAAGTCGTGGAGGTGAAGGGTTTGTGATAATGCTATTAAACCCGCAATAACATTCTAGCCTGAACGGTAAGGCCAAGATGATAGCAGTATAACCCTTTCATAAAGAACGCGTGCTTATTGTATTTATTATAAAAACACACAAAGTTCACAGACGACGCACGATGATTAAAGCGACAATTAAAAAAAAATGCTATTATGCCATACTATTTTGGTGGATACAGTGACAAGTCTTTATCCTTACATTACTATGTCGTCACTAACATCCGATATTGATGCAAAATAATAGGGCATAATAATAGTCCTTGGTATTAAAGCACGTAGTTTTGAGGCACGATCTACTGTGGTAGCGTGTTCATATGATACGTAGCGCAGCTATATACACGTAAAGTTGCATGAATAATTATATGGTCGATTACATCAATAATGATGTAGATATTATTGACGTCTCTCAATTGTAGCTATTGCTATATTGGAGACACGTCTTGTCAGCAGATTGGTAGGTATTGTACGGTTTATGCAGCAGTCACTTCATTCCCCAAAGTCTCAGTCCTCATCTGCATCAGTATCTGATTCTGCCGCCCAGCTATCGAGCTTACAGCAGACTTATACTGTGATTCCTCGCGTGCGTCCGCATACGCCATTGCTTGATGCCATTAACACACCTTCTGATATGAATACGCTTTCAACCACTCAGCTGATTACGCTGGCTGATGAACTGCGTCTTTTTTTGTTGTATTCAGCAGGACAAAGCGGTGGGCATTTTGGCGCCAATTTGGGTGTGATTGAGCTGACGATTGTATTGCATTATCTACTTGATGCTCCGCAGGATCAGATAGTGTGGGATGTGGGTCATCAGGCCTATGCGCATAAAGCCCTGACAGGTCGCCGTGAGCAGCTGGCAACGATCAGATCAAAAGATGGTCTGACTGCATTCCCAGAGCGTGCAGAGTCTATCTACGATACATTTGGCGTTGGGCATTCATCAACCTCTATCTCAGCCGGTTTGGGCATGAGCTTGGCGCTGCGCTATCAAGGCTACGCGCAGACCGTTGCCTGTATCATTGGTGACGGAGCGATGACTGGCGGTATGGCTTTTGAGGCGATGAACGACGCGGTACAGCAAGATGCTGATCTGCTTGTCATTTTGAACGACAATGATATGTCGATTTCTTGTTCTATCGGTGGTTTTTCGCGGCATTTAGCGATGCTTTGGGAGTCGGGCTACCAAGTCGATATCTCTGAGTCAGGTGAGCCTGTGCTTTGCCAGCGTCCTGATATGCAAGCATTTGATCGCCGCAAACGTCACAAAGAGATGCGTGATGTACCGCAATTAGAAGATAACTTATTCAAAGCGATTGGCTTTACCTATTTTGGTCCGTTTGATGGACACAATATCCCTGAGCTACTACGTGTGTTGTCAATTGCCAAGCAAGTCAAAGGGCCTGTTTTGGTACATATCTATACCACCAAAGGCAAAGGCTTTGCACCAGCAGAACTAGATCCGGTCGGCTATCACGCGATTAGTAAGCTACCAGCAGAGATTCATAATGAGTCTCAGAGCAAATCTGCAGAAGCATTAAAGCAAAACACAAAACCTGCGCTAAAATACTCGCAAGTATTTGGTAATTTCTTATGCGATAAAGCGGCCGAAGACGATAAGTTGCTCGCGATCACTCCTGCTATGGAAGAAGGCTCGGGCATGATTGACTTTGCTCGTCATTTTCCAACACGCTTTTTTGATGTGGCTATTGCCGAACAACATGCGGTCACGCTAGCGGCCGGTATGGCAACGCAAGGTGTCAAACCTATTGTGGCGATTTACTCGACGTTCTTACAGCGCGGATACGATCAGCTGATTCATGACGTGGCGCTACAGAATCTCGATGTCATGTTTGCAATTGACCGTGCAGGCCTCGTTGGTGAAGATGGTGCCACGCATGCAGGCGTGTTTGATTTTAGCTTTTTACGTTGTATCCCGAATATAGTGATTGCTGCGCCAAAAGATGAGAATGAATGCTACCATCTGCTCAATACTTGCTATGAACATCAGGGATGTACGGCAGTTCGTTATCCACGTGGAACTGGGACAGGCGCCGTTATCGAGCAGCCAGCACAGACTTATAAAATCGGTGAAGCCGTTATTGAGTCAGTATTGGGCAGCAATGATGCGCCTTATAAGCTAGCACTATTGGCTTTTGGTACGATGGTGGCGACTGCTCAGCAAGCGGCCGAGAGCTTAACCGGTGATGATACAGCGTTAGAGTGTCAGGTACATGTGGTCAATATGCGCTGGGTAAAACCGCTAGATACAGCTATGCTTGAGAGTTTACTGGCGCAAGGGGTGACGCATATCGCAACCATAGAAGAGCATATGATTATGGGTGGCGCGGGTAGTGCAGTGAATGAATACTTGCTCAATGAATCGGCTGCTTTCAAACGTCAGCGTCCAGCTGTTAGCAACATCGGTATTCCTGATCGCTTTATCGCGCATGGATCGCAAGCTGAGCAGTGGGCGGATTGTGGTTTAGATGTTGCAGGGGTTATTAAGCAGCTTAAGCAACTGTTGTCGTAAATTTTACTTTTTAGATTTGCAGTATTATTTACAAATTATTGTTTTAAAAGCTATTACTGTAAACAGATACTCGCTCTTTAAACAGAGCAAACGCCTGCTAGCCGTAGGTGCCAACTTTTTTACAACTTGCGCAGTTTGTATGACCACCAAAATACTGGGTTGGTCAGCGTGACGGTTTTTTCGTTTTTATCGAACAATTTTAGTATAATGCGGTTGCCTGTTATCAATTATCATGGATAACAGGCAGGTGTTTAATCGCATAGATGTGGTGTGATGCGGCGGCTGTTTGGCATGTTGTGGGCACAGAGTTGGTTTTATTTTTTATATTCATTCATCAAGCAAATAGGTTATTTATGGAACCCATGGTCGTCATCGCAGCGCGTACTGCTGAAAAAGTTGGTAAAGAGATTTTATATGCGCATCAAAACCGTCACAAAATCGAGTTAGATATCGAGTCTAAAGGACTTGATGGTCTGGTGACGCGCATCGATCGCTTTAGTGAAGAGCTCACGATTGAGACCCTAAAAGCCAGCTATCCGAATCATTCGTTTTTGGGTGAAGAGTTTGGTATGCAAGAAGGTCAGGGCGAAGACGCCGACTGGTGCTGGATTATCGACCCATTGGACGGTACCAAAAACTTCGTTCATGGTGTACCGCAGTTCTGCGTATCTATCGCTGTACAGCACAAAGGCGTGACGCAGCACGGTGTCATTTATGACCCAGTCCGTGACGAGATGTTCTCTGCTAGCCGTGGTAAAGGCGCACGTTTGAACCAACGCCGTATCAACGTCAGCGAACGCAAAACCATCGATGGTGGGTTTTTTACCACAGGTCATCCGCTTGAGCGTAAGCGCAATGGTGAAGTGATCTCTTATGCCAAGCAGCACTTTGAGAGCTTACAAAAGATCTCTGAAGCTGGTGGTCAGGTACGTCGTCTGGGTTCAGCGGCGCTTGATTTATGTTATGTTGCTGCTGGACGCTTTGATGGCTATTTTGAGATGTCGATTAAGCCTTGGGACATCGCAGCAGGTGAGCTTATCGTCACCGAAGCGCGCGGCGTTGTGGTCGATCACACGGGCGCGCACAACTCTATGACCTCAGGCTCTATCTTTGCTTGTAACGTCAAACTGCTCAAGCCATTGATGCAAACCGTCGTGCCAATTTGGGGCGATGTGATCTAATTATAAAATAAGCAGGCTTAAACGCTGAGCGAGTCAAATATTAAAAAGCTGGTTCCGTTAAGGAGCCAGCTTTTTTGTTTTTTTAACAGGTTTATCTTCAACGGTGATACCTTTAAACGCCAACTCTTGACTGACAGTTTCTAGCAACTGTAGCTCTTCTTCTATCAGCATGAGCATGTCTTGGACACGCGGTAATGCTTTACTGCAAGCAGTGATGCCAAACTCAATTTTATCTAAATAACTGGCCAAAGTAATATTCATGGCTTGACCGTTGAATACGATAGAAGCGGGATACAGTGATTGTAAGCGTGCACCATTCCAATATAGCGGCTTCTCAGAACCAGGAACGTGAGAAATAATGAGGTTAAAGGCTTGCTTTTTTGGAAATACGCCAGTCGCCAAGTTGATACCTTGCCATGCATAGGCGATGACGCTGTAATTAATGACTTGCGCTTGATTCATGCGGCGAAAGCGACGTTTGCCATTATTCATACTGCGATGGATAAGCTCTATCCTGCGTAATGGGTTGTCCAAATGTGTGCCCAAATTCGCTAGTACAAATGACAGCTGATTGCCCGATATACTATCATCAGTACGCAGTGACATCGGTACAAACGCAATCAGCGGCTTGCTGGGTAGCGCATCCATTGAGATCAAATAACGACGAATAGCGCCAGCACAGACGGCTAATACCACATCGTTTCTACTGATTTTTAATCTTTCGGCAGTTTTATTAAAGCGCTGTATGTCATAAGACTGCGCCGAGATACGACGTGATGCGGAAATGCGCCTGTTCAAAATACTCATCGGCGCGTCAAACGTACCGACATAGCCTTCATCACCATAGTTTTTCAGATTGTCTATCAGTTCTGTAAATACCGGTTTGATGGTAGATATTTGCTCTTTCATGATGCGCCTGATAGATCTTTCGGCAGGCAAAATAGCATTCATTTGATTACGGTGACGCGCCATCAGTGACCATACTGGTAGCGAGACGGGCTCAGTAGGGGATTGTGATAAGGATTTTTTTACCAAACGCATGGCAGCGATACCATCAACGAGCGAGTGATGAATCTTAAAATACCAAGCAAAACGTTCAGGCCCACCTTCTACTTCTGGCTCAATTCCTTCTATGACATGGCATTCCCAGAGAGGCATCGCACGATCTAACAGTCGACCGTGTTCTCTTGACACGTACATCAACAGCTCACGAATACGCCCAGGACTCGGTAGCGCCACATGATGTAAATGATGCTCAACATCAAAATCTTTGTCTTTTTTCCAAAACACCAAATGCTCTAGCACCTGATTGAACGGAAAGCTCGGCGGTACATCAGATTCTTGCATTTGTTTTACCAGCTGATAAACAAAGTCGCTATCAGCGCCCTCGGGTAATTCAAATAAAAACAATCCGCCAACGTGCATTGGTTGTTTACGCGACTCAAGAAGTAAGAACAACTGGTCGACTGCTGTGAGAAGTCGCATAATAAATCCTTTTATGACGATAATGAATAAACGATAATGAATAAAAATGATAGCTGACGGCGTGCTGACCCAACCAGATTTCCGTCTTATTATTTTATAATCGGTTTTTTGTTAGGGCTGACCCGAGCAAGCGCTTACTGGAAAAAATAGCCCGTCTGCGGTGAGCTGGCAGTTGCCATCTTACGCATTGGCATACGACCTGCCAAAAATGCGGCGCGGCCTGCCCATACGGCATGTTTCATGGCATGTGCCATCATCACAGGATTTTGTGCATGGGCAATTGCTGAGTTCATCAGAACGCCATCACAGCCAAGCTCCATGGCAATCGCAGCATCAGATGCCGTGCCAACACCCGCGTCAACCAATACGGGCACTTTGGCGTTTTCGATGATGAGGCTGAGGGTATGGCGATTAAGCAAACCAAGCCCAGAACCAATCAAGCTACCAAGTGGCATAATAGCGACACAGCCCATGCTCTCTAACTCTTGGGCGACGATAGGATCATCTGAGCTATAGACCATGACTTCAAAGCCATCATCGACCAGTACTTGAGCCGCTTTTAAGGTCTCAGTGATATTAGGATAGAGCGTTTTTTCATCGCCCAATACTTCAAGCTTAACCAGATTGTGCCCGTCCAATAACTCGCGTGCAAGTTTGCACGTACGAATGGCAGTTTCAGCATCGAAGCAGCCAGCCGTGTTCGGCAAAATCGTGTATTTGTCAGGAGAGATGACATCGAGCAAGTTTGGCTCATCACTGTTTTGTCCGATATTGGTACGGCGAATAGCGACGGTCACGATTTCTGCTGCCGAAGCGGCAATGGCTTCTCCAGTCTCGCTCATGTCTTTATATTTGCCCGTACCGACCAGCAGGCGAGAGGAAAAGGTACGACTACCAACGGTAAAAGTATCTTGCAAAAGTGGTGCCGGGTGAGTAGCAGTGCTAACGTTCTCTGACATAACTAAAAATCCTAATGGCGAGCGGGCAAGGTGGACAGAAAAAATATAACGAGATTTCTAAGTAATATTAAAAAAGTGCAGTAGACAATAATAGCGCACTGTTAGCAAAATAAAAAATCGCATGATAAGTTGGCTATATATACCGTAAAAATAGGCGAGTGGCGATACATAAAAAACGCCGACCACATAAAATAATACGCGTCTAAAACAAAATGTTATTATAACAAACTCATGCAATCTTACTTGCAATCTTTTTGGGCTTGGTCAGTCAAGCTCAGTGTATTTACAGTGCTTTGGTGTGATTGTCTATTTGACACTATCTCTATTTATTAGGTTGTCTTTATGATGCAGTTGCCGTACAGCTTCGCGAAACGCCATCAGATTTTGGCCATACTTGCCATTGATCCTGAGTTGCCGCCAACTTTGGTATTGACGAAAGCCACCCCACTGTCTGCGATTAATGAAGCGGTGCGGTTTTTGCAGCAGCAAGGCAGTCGCGGCGTACCAACTTACGAAAGTGTCAGCTCGGATGATTTTGAAAAACGTATGAACGCGGCTTACGCTGGTAATACCGGAGAGTCGCAGCATATCGCTGCTGGGCTTGAGGATCATCCGGATCTTGATAGTTTAGCAGATAGCGTCCCTGAGACTGAAGACTTGATGGATCAGCAAGATGATGCGCCGATTATTCGTCTGATTAATGCGCTGTTGTCAGAAGCCATTCGCCTAAATGCCTCAGATATTCATATCGAAACTTTTGAAAAACGTTTGGTCGTCCGCTTCCGCGTTGATGGCGAGCTTAAAGAAATCATCACGCCAAAGCGTCAACTCGCGCCATTATTAGTCTCGCGTATCAAAGTCATGGCCAAGCTGGATATCGCTGAAAAGCGTGTACCGCAAGATGGGCGTATTAGCTTACGCCTAGCGGGACGTGAGGTCGATGTGCGCGTATCGACACTGCCGTCGAGCTTTGGTGAGCGCGTGGTGATGCGTTTACTAGACAAGCAAGCGGGACGTCTTAACATGACGTATTTGGGACTGTCTGATAATGACTATACTGAGCTGAAGCGCTTGATTCATCGTCCACATGGGATTATTTTGGTCACAGGGCCGACGGGGTCGGGTAAGACCACCACGCTATATTCAGCGCTGACTGACTTGAATGACCAAACGCGCAATATCTTGACCGCTGAAGATCCGATTGAGTTTCAGCTGGACGGTATCGGACAGACACAGGTTAATAATAAGGTGGATATGACCTTTGCCAAAAGTCTGCGTGCGATGTTGCGTCAAGATCCAGATGTGGTGATGGTGGGTGAGATTCGCGATTTAGAGACGGCAGAGATCGCTGTACAGGCGTCTTTGACAGGGCATTTGGTTTTATCAACGCTGCATACCAACACCGCGATTGGCGCGGTCACTCGCTTGCAAGATATGGGTGTTGAGCCATTTTTATTATCGTCGTCACTGATCGGCGTGGTGGCACAGCGCTTGGTGCGTACTTTATGCTCACATTGTCATGGCTGGCAGGCAGCGGACACCGAACAAGCCAAACTTTTTACCGAAATTGGTATTGAGAAGGTATTGGACAGCGATATTGAAAATGCAGCAAGTAAGGCGATTCGTCTACCCAAGCCAGTAGGCTGCGATAAATGCAATCAGTCAGGGTTTAAAGGACGTACGGCGATATATGAGGTCGTACCAGTTGATGATACGCTGCGCCGTATGATTCATAGTAATACCGCTGAGTATGAGTTAGAAGCGTATGCTCGCCAGCAGACACCATCGATTCGCGCGGATGGTCTACGTAAAGTGATAGAAGGGCGCACGACACTAGAAGAGGTACTGCGAGTGACGAAAGAAAGCGCCCTAACGGATGATACGATACTGGTATAAATGCTTAGCTATAAACGATGAGAAACAGTATTTGGAGAACAGTGTCTGGTGCGCAATGTCTGAAAAGCAGAAAAAGATAACTGAGCGAAATAGCCAGTTATCTGATCTTTTTTTTCGAAATTAACAGGGTTGCAAACAGTTAAATAAAATATATACAAACCTACCTATTTATTACTATGATAGATAGATTATATCTATAATATAGAGAGCAAGTTATGGGGAAACTGGTTAGTATTGGGGAGGCTGCCAAACATTTCGGGGTTGCTCAATCCACATTAAGACGTTGGGATGAGGATGGTACGTTAGTCGCCAAGCGAACCGAAAACGGGCATAGGCGATATGATTTAAGTGAAATCAGACCGCATTCCTTGAATACACCACCTAAATTAGACCGAAAAACCATTGCTTATGCTCGTGTGTCGAGTCGTGATCAAAAAGACGACTTACTTCGCCAGTCTCAAGTTTTGGAACTTTATTGTGCCAGGCAAGGCTGGACTTTTGAGACGATTACCGATCTTGGTAGTGGAATGAATTATAAAAAGAAAGGCTTAAAAGACCTGCTTGATGACATACTGAGCAATAAAGTTGAACGGCTGGTAATTACCCATCAAGACAGGCTTTTACGATTTGGTGCAGAACTGGTTTTCATGTTGTGTGAGGCTCGTGACGTTGAAGTGGTAATAATCAATCAAGGTGAAGAGTTGAGTTTTGAGCAAGAATTAGCCCAAGATTTATTGGAGATTATCACCGTATTTTCAGCGAGGCTATACGGCTCTTGCAGCAAGAAAAACCAACAATTAATAGAGGCGGTTAAAAAAGCATTATGATCCGTGGACACATTATCGAACTCAAGCCAAACAACGTACAGGCAAATCACCTTGCTCGTGCTTGTGGCGTGGCGAGAAAAGCCTACAACTGGGCTTTGCATGAGTGGCAGCGGCAGTATGCGCTTGACAAAGCGTACCGTGATGCGTGTTTGGCCGCAGGCGTTGAGGTTGATACTAAAAATCTAAACAAGCCCTCACAGGCGAAGCTCAGACGCGAATTGAACGCCATTAAGCGTAAATTATTCCCCTATATGCTGGAAGTGACCAAATGCGCTCCGCAGGCGGCAATCATGCAGTTGGGTGATGCTTATAACAACTTCTTTAAAGGCTTAGCGAAATACCCAACCGCTCGTAAAAAAGGCCGTGACGATAGATTCAGTTTATCCAACGACCAATTTGCCATTAAAGGTAAATCCATTCGTATCCCAAACTTGGGCTGGGTTCGCTTAAAAGAAGCTTTACGTTTTGACGGCAAGATCATGTCAGCCACCATCTCTAAACGTGGCGGTAAGTGGTTTGTTAGTGTGGCTGTTGAAATACAAAAAGCTGTAATTCCTACTAAAAAGACAGGTAAAAGCGTTGGTGTTGATCTTGGTATTACCGACTTACTGGTTTTATCAGACGGCACTAAAATTAAATCGCCAAAACCACTTCAAGCAAACCTTAAAAAACTAAGAACGCTAAACAAAGCGCTCAGTCGCACTAAAAAAGGCAGTAAAAACAGAGAAAAAGCGAAAACCAAGCTCTCTCGTTTGCACTATAAGATCAGGTGTATTAGGCAAGATTCTCTCCATCAAATCACAACAAGTCTGGTTAATGAGTTCGATGTGATTGCGATTGAGGATTTGAATGTCAAAGGTATGGTTAAGAACAGGCGGCTATCAAGAGCTATCAGTGACTTGGGTTTCTTTGAGTTTAAGCGACAGCTTATCTACAAAGCCACTGAGCAAGGCAAGGTTGTGAAATCAGTCGGACCCTTCTACCCAAGCTCAAAAACCTGTTCAAACTGCAATCATATCCTTGGTAAAGATGAGCTAACATTGAAAATGCGTGAGTGGTTGTGCCCTAACTGTCAGGTTTCTCATGACCGTGACCTCAACGCCAGCATCAATATTTTAAATAACGCGACTGTTATTTTAACAGCTGCATAATCCTGTTTATTGGACGGTGAGTTCCATCGCCAATTAAAAAAGTCTGTGGAGTCGTGGTCAGTCTAAATCTCAAATGAGAAATAGCGCGTGACAATGAAGCAGAAAGAAAACGTCAAACCTATCTAATAGTCAATATTGGCTAGGTTTGAGTAAGATTTTTGGAACGGATTGCCATCAGCCAAAAAAGTCGGGCTAGATTTAGTATTAGCGGCAGGAGCTGTCGCCGGATTGGCGTTAGCACCAACAGCCAAGCCTAATGAGCACATAGCAACCAGTGGTACGATAGATAAATAGGTGCTAAGTTTGGACATCCTTGTCTCCTTACTGAGTTGATTGATCATAAATATGCTAGATGCGCCACAAAATGCAGATAGTAAATGTTATGTCGGTTTAATCGATTATTTGTTATTAATAGTCTCGTCATCTGCAGAGAGTGCGTCGTCTTGCTCGTTATCTACTGTAGTATCCGTATTATTTTCTGAGGCATTTTCATATGCTTTGCCTTGGCGGCGCGCCTCTAGTTCAGATTTTGGAATCCAAGCCCAAGTCATCTCCACTACAATCGGGTCGCGGTCACTATCAGATTCACGGTCATCAATGACGCAAGGGATAACCATTTCACCTTTTGGCGTATTTAAAATCTGTAAGCGCTGCTCATCAGATAGACTGGCTACGGCTGCAATTTGACCTTTTTTGATCGGGCGATAAAAATTAACGGAATAAGATTTAATCAGTAGTACGCGATCAGAGGGTAAGTTTAACCCCAGAATGAAGCCTGTTGCCGTTTCAGCCAGTAAAGTAATGGCTACTGCATGGATTGAACCAATATGATTCTGTACCCCTTTGACATTGTTTAGACTGACGATGACTTGATTGGGCTCAACCATTTCATAGTACACGCCTGTTGTCCCTACGTAGGGTACAACTTTGCCAAAGGCTTTTGAGAGAATACTTGAGCGTGCACTGGCAGGTAGATATTTGGTCACAGACAACAGTTTGGTAAATTGATTACTGATTGGTTTTAGCGTGCTGCTGGGTTTTTCGATGGATGATCTTGTGCTGTCAGAGACTTTGGCTGGTTTTTTATTGGTCAGCTTGACGGGCAGTTTTTTTAATAATCCTGACATACAAATTTCCTTAACGTAGATAAATCGAATGTTGTTTTTGATAGTGGCAAACAGTAACTGTTAGCAAAGCCATTACAAACACTATGGTACATTAACCGCTGCTTTCCTACTATTATTAGCATGAACTGCTGCGCTTATAAAACAGCAGTCATCTATATTGTGTTGCTAGGATATAGTTTTAAATAATTAAAATCGCTCAATGGTGATGCACGGATCTGCTTAGTAGACAATCTCTTACGAGACCACCGCGCTATAATAGCGTGATGTTGGTACGTCTTATTTCATAAATTTTCAATACTGGATGATGCTATGTCTGATATGTACACACGCGAGCCGACCAATATTATTTATACTGGCGTCGCGGGTACTGGCAAAACCTATCGATTGCTCCAAATCGCGAAGCAATATACCGATTATCTGCCTGAGACAAATAATGAAGCGCTACTTGGGCAGCTGTTGCAAAGCCTAAGCTGGCGTGAAGTACTGTGTTTGATATTTTTAGACTTACGGGCTGAACAACAGGATTTGGTCAAAGTGCGAGAGCTTGTCGACCATCCTTTTTTTATCACTAAAGCGGCACAAAACGCACGTGATAAAAACCTAGAGAGCACTGCTTGGTTAGAGCTTCGCAGACATAGTCCTATAGATTCTAAAACCGTCAGTTTTGATAATCGAGCCAGCCAAGCGTACTTTGATAAAGATAACAGCGGCGCATGGTATTTACTGCCTGAGAGTATGGTGTTGCTAACAGAGTTGTCACAGCAATTGGCGGAGTTTCAGCAGGCACAGCATGATAACCAGTCCAATCAAAACCAAAACTCTGGTCAGCAGCGTTTTAGTATGGTGAGCTTCCATCAAGCTTATGGTTATGAAGAGTTTGTCGAAGGTATTCGTCCTGTTATGAGCGGCTCTATCCAAGCAAATAACAGTCACTCGAGTAATACCCAGATGAGCTACGCCGTTCAAGACGGGGCATTTTTAAAGCTATGTCAGCGTGCCGCGCGTGACCCTCAGCATCGTTACGCGATGTTGATTGATGAGATCAATCGTGCCAATGTGTCACGAGTATTTGGCGAGCTGCTCAGTTTGATCGAGCCAGACAAGCGCGCTGGCAAACCAAATGCGATGATGGTTCATTTGGCGTATTCTGGGCGTGCTTTTAGTGTGCCTGCCAATGTTGATATCTACGCCACTATGAATACCCAAGATCATTCACTTGCGCCGCTTGATATGGCATTACGTCGACGTTTCCGCTTTATTGATTGTCCACCGCAGCCTGAATTATTACCGATAATTGGCCGTACCAGCGGCACGACTAATCGTGCACAAGCAGACACGGTAGATTTAAGCAAATTGCTAACAGGCTTAAACATGCGCATCACACAGACGTTGGGAGCCGAGGCGCAGTTGGGGCATGCTTTTTTATTTTCAGTCGATGATTTAGCTCAATTACAAATGGTGTTGGTCGAACAGATCATCCCGCAGTTGGCGCAAGCTGCGGGCGGTCAAGTGGTTATATTGCAGTATATTTTTAGAGATGAGCAGCAACCGCTAAGCACCCAGTTCATCCACGACAGCCAAACAATGATAAATAATGATTTGTATGATCCGATGAGTAAGAACCATGCAACGACGCAACATCAAATGTTTGCAGGGCAGGGCGCCTTTCTTGGTCAATCGATGAACGTAGGTGGCTATATGATGAATCCTGACCTTATTGCTAAGACTGGTGAGTTTGGCAAGCCCGCTATCTATCAGCGTTTGTACGAGTAAGGTGGCTGTTTAGTGAGAACTCATAATCAATACTATGCGCAAGGAAACTATATTAATGCAAATAATATTAATGCAGACAGTTTTTATGCTCGTATGCCTAACAGTAAGGCTCTCGTAGCAAATGTTATCACGGTATTTGAACATCAACGCCTCACAGCGCACGATTTCGCGCATGTCTCTGACTTTCATTGGCTAATGGCGCAAGAATTTGCCGTGTTTACCATCAAGCGTAAACAAGGACAGTGGCAACTCAAGGTTGGGCATCATATAGGAATTATCCTTTTGCCTAGTGGTATGACACTTGAGCTATTGCCAAAACTGAATCAATCCACTCAATATAATAATATTGCTCAGACTCGTCACTGGGTACAAGGCATGTTATCCGACTTGACTCGTCTTGATGCGCGTCAAAGTCGTAAGCTGCCTAATATGAAAAATTTGGGTCAGTTTAGTGGTCAGTCAATGCCATTATCTGTCGAGGCTCCGCCATTGTCAGACTGGCTATCAGAGCAGTTTTTGCAGCGCTTGGTTCGTTATCAGCCAACCCAGCACTATCAGGCGCAGATCAATAACCAATCATCGCTACAAGGGCGGCTGGTCATCAAAGAGCAGCTACGACACAACAGCATGCAGCCGCATAAGTTTGTCTGTGAGCGTAGTGTGCTCAGTCAAGATATGTTGGCCAATCGCTTGATTAAGAGCGCATTGGTATGGCTGATGCCGTTACTGCCTAGAGCTATATGTACACCGCTCTTACGGCCATGGCAGCCGTTATCTGGGCTAAACCAGCGTGAACGACAGCGACTAGAGTCAATATATAATCAAGCAAAGCAGCAGTTAAACGTCCTGCCATTACAAAAACAGCAGTTGCAAGCCGCACAGCAGTTGGTAGACCTAGCTTATTGGCTGTTACAGCAGTCAAATGCATCGACAGGTTATGGTATTGATCCCACTCGACCAAACCTACCTCAGCCAAGATTGTGTCTATTGATCGATATGAATCAGGCGTTTGAACAGTGGACGAGTCAGCGTATCGCATCGATGTTTCAGCAATTAAGTAGCAATTATCGTCCTTTTTACCAAACCCAAAGTGTCTGGCTCAATGATAGCGAGGGTCAAGCATGCGTATCGATACGACCAGATTTGCTGATATACAAAACGGCTGATAATGATAATAACCAAAATCAGAGTGACACCGCGGTTAGTAAAGAGACAGTAAACGGTTACTATAGCCACGTCATCGATATCAAATGGAAATATCTGCCTCATGCTGGTGCTATTACTGCCAGCGATGCCTATCAGTTGACCAGCTATGCACAGGCCTATCAAGCAGGGCAAGGTTGGATGGTATATCCTGTATTAGGAGACAAGAGACGACCAGTTGCGCTTAAGCAGCAGAATTATCGTGACAATGGCGATAATAAAAGTGACATTAGCAGTGACATTAGCGATGGTACTAAAAGTAACCACTCAAACCATGCGGATTTATGGCTAATACCGTTTGATGTGCTGACAGGTATGGTCAACGGTGATTTGCCTACGAATTTGAATGAGAAATAATGATTCCATCAATCATAAGAATCATGATTAACGAAGGTTTTTGAAGAGACTATTTTTATAAGAATGTCTTTTTTGAAAGAATTTAGCATTTATTTAAAATTAATCGAAAATAGGTGTTGACACAATCGCCTTTACCCCTTAATATGTGCACCTCGATAGCGAGGAACACTAACAAGTTAGCGGCATTGCCAACAACGAGTTAATCGACAAACTATCGTGATAATAGAGAATTTCGGAGTGTGGCGCAGTTTGGTAGCGCATCTGGTTTGGGACCAGAGGGTCGTAGGTTCGAATCCTATCACTCCGACCATCTATTTTAAGAGCCTTACAGGCTTTTTTTTATGTATAATGATTTAGTTTCTGATATAGTAAAAATTATATTATAGACTGAATGATAGTATATAAAAGTCCTCTAAGAGCGCCTGTAGCTCAGCTGGATAGAGCATCTCCCTTCTAAGGAGGTGGTCGCAGGTTCGAATCCTGCCAGGCGCGCCATTTAGCCTGCAAATCTTGCCTTCTTCTTGGCAGTAGTTATGGCGGTTGTAGCTCAGTTGGTAGAGCCCCGGGTTGTGATCTCGGTTGTCGTGGGTTCGAGTCCCATCAGTCGCCCCATTTTATTTTGCATTGTCTGCATATAAATCCTATCTTTATACTAAACCTTATCGAATAAATAGCACTCGCCACTGTTGGCGTTTTTTTGTGCCTGCTTGATTTCTATTTCTCTGTATTATCCTATAATATTAAACGGTTAAAGCTTTCTGAACTTTTGATTGTTTAACGATTCACTGACTTCTTATTCATATCGATTTTGCGATAGGTTTTTCTTCAAAACCTAAACTGACTGTGTCTGCTCTACTATTGGTTAGTACTGCTTATGAGTAAATAGACATCATGTTTTAAATCGGGCATTATGCTTAGGTCTTGATGCATCCTGCTGATTGAGACATCGTATTGGCTAGATCGAAAAAATTTAAAGCATTTTGGATACACACCCGCCTTTTTAAGATTTGTTGTTATTGACCCTGTATTATTGAGGAAATGATTGATGGACGCATTGAGCGTATTGCTACAGAATGTGCACCTATTTGAGACCAAGTATTATCGTTTGAATGGTGCTGGCAATTGGTCTTATTCTATGAGTAGAAAAGACACCATTTTATTTTACTTGGTGATGTCTGGTGGTTTTTGTATAGATGTTGGTAATGGCCTACGCGAAGCTCGTGCTGGTGATATGATTATGATCCCGAACGCGCATAAGCACGTAAGCTATGCACTCAATCATCATGGTGACGTGGCTGAACCCCTCGATGAATTACTGACCAATTGTCAAGATCGCACGCTTGAGATTGATGGCAATGGCGATCCTAATTCCTCATTGATTTTGATTGAATGTAAATACGATAAAGAGATGATTAGCCCTCTACTATCTGTGTTACCACCGATATTACCTGAGCTCAATGATGCGGCTGATGGTCGGTTTGAGGTAATTGATGTGGAGATCAAGCTTTTGACCTTGGAGTCTGAGCGCGAACGCATGGGCAAAACGGCTGTGATCAATCACTGGGCAAGCATCATGATGATTGAATGTTTGCGCGTTTATATTGAAAGCTTACCTGAGGCGACTGAGAATTGGCTAAAGGCCATGAAAGATCCGTTTTTGACCAAGGCGCTTGCAGCGATGCATGAGGCGCCAAGTCAAAGCTGGACCATTCATAAGCTTGCAGAGGTGGCAGGTATGTCGCGCTCGAGCTTTGCCCAGCGCTTTAAAGATACGGTAGGGATGCCGCCGCTCACTTATTTGATTGATTACCGCTTGCGTTTGGCAGCACGTTATTTGCGCTTACAGCAAAATAGTATCAGCCGTATCAGTGATATGGTGGGCTATGCGTCAGATTCAACTTTTAGTCAGGCGTTCAAACGCGTTTATGGTGTCTCACCAAAAGCATACCGTCAACAGTATCAACAACAAAAGCTTGCATAAGTTATTATTTTAACGTCCTCAGTGTTCATTTATTAAAAGCGTTAAGGCGACCAAGGTATCCTTAGCGCTTTTTTTGATTGATATATATCTAGCATTTGCCTAGGTAAAATACTTGGCAGTCAACTGGCGCTATTTTGGCTAGGCAAGGCTGACAATACGCTTGTGTTCAGGTACTATGGAATAATGAGTCGTCGAGGTGTGAGCGTTCATATTTGACGCATGATATGTGACTGTATATCCGTTGCATAAAAGGATCGAGACGATGTTTATTTTTGCTGCTGATGGTATGTTATGACTGAACCGACCGCAAAGCCAAGTACAGAAGCCAATAGCCACCAAGGTACTACTGCAACTGCTAAAAAAGAACAGAAATCTGATAAAGCTAATGGGCAAGATAACGTGCATGCTAGCAAAACGGTGTTAGCTAATACGGCTGAGATGCCTGATAAAGCGGCATTATTAACGCTATTTACTTTGTCAGATACCAAGGAGAGCATTGATGAAGTAGGCGCTAGCGAACAGCCTGACACCGATACATCAACCATACAGCCTACTGCCAATGAGTCAAACGTGGCTGCGCAGCGTGTGGCTCTTTATCATAGCCAGCACGAACGCACTCGACTGCTATATATGGCATCTGCCAATACGCGCCCCACGTATTTAGTACAAACCCTCAAATCACAATTTGCAGAATATCAGCAGTATTTGCTTGCTCAACAGCTTGATAAGCGTGGTTTGATGGATACGGAAATGCTTGAACGACTTTGGCAGCAGCTGCACGTGGTCGATGATATTATTGCAGATATCGTGCATCATATGCCCGCTCAGCAGCCAGCAGGTTGGCAGCTTACCACGCAGGATGGGCGCAACCCGCTGTGTTTTGCCACTGTCGGTAAGCTAAAACATGGCAAGCCAATCCGTGATCAAGGCAGTCTCAACAGCTACGTGCTAGGTCACTTTGGCGTGAGCAGCTTTACCTATGATCGGGGGTATTATATCGGTCACGTGGTTGGGTATTTATTCAGCTGTTATTTCTGCGCGCACTTATCTATCAGTTATGGTGTGGCAGCGCTCGGTCAGCAAGTCGTTGCTGATTATGACTATGCTAGTCTTGAGACGCCGCACATGGTCAGGCTGTTACAAGGTCTGGATGGGTATTGTAAAAAACGTGTCTATCAATTGGCAGTGATTTGTGCGCGCTTGAGTGTGTTTGCAAGTGATAAACGCATTGAGAGAATGCTGATTGCTGAGGTCAATGATTTTGATAAAAAGTTACAGCAGCAGCATTTGGATGTTTTATTATTACAAGGCTTGATGCCTGACAGTAATGACTCAACGCCGCTTTGATATAGTCAATCCTAAATAAAACAGATACATTATATATCAAGGTGGAACTGGTCTAAATTTTCCTTGCGCGCTGTGCCTACGCAGACAGAGGCTGCGAAAAATTTATCCCAGTCCCACTGTATCGTTTTTATACTGAATTCACTATAGATAGTTTTTATAGACATTACCCTTTTTGTTAAGCCATACATCCAAACCCCTACCTGTGACTTTTTTAGGATATCTGCCGCTATGCCCGCTTATCATTTTAAAGCGCTTGACGACCAAGGTAGTGTCCAAAAAGGCTTACTAGAAGGGGATTCTGCTCGGCAAGTTCGGCAGCAGCTGCGTGATAAGCAGTGGACACCAGTCGAAGTCAGTGCGGTCAATGACAGACAAAGCCAAAACAAAAGCCGCTATAAAAAACCATCTGCTTATGAGCTTGCATTACTCACACGCCAGTTAGCTGTGTTACTAGCGGCTGGTATTCCACTTGAAGAAACTTTGGCTGCTGTCGCTAAACAATCGCCAAAGACGCATATCAAATCTCTGATGCTGGCGGTACGCTCACATGTCCTCGAAGGCTTAAGCTTAGCACGAGCATTACAACAAGCCGCAAGCTTCCCACCGTTATATATTGCCACGATTGCCGCAGGCGAAAAATCTGGTCACTTGGATTTAATCCTTAATCAGCTAGCCGACTACACTGAAAACCGCTTTGCCCTTCAAAAGAAAATCCAAGGGGCGATGGTCTATCCGATTGTACTGATGGTCATGGCAATTGGCGTGATCATGGGGCTGATGAGTTTTGTGGTGCCCAAAATTGTCAAAGTCTTTGAGCAGTCCGAACAGGCCTTGCCATTGATTACTCAAGTCGTTCTGACGTTATCAAATATCATTACGCAGTGGTGGTGGTTAATGCTGCTGGTATCGGCAGGTACTGCGTTTTTGTTTTATCGTTTTGCCCAAACGCAGGCTGGGAAATTGGCAATAGATAGTATGGTGCTCAGGCTACCGATATTAGCCAGATTGTCTAAGGGATTGAATGCGGCGCGTTTTGCTAGTACGCTTGCGATTTTGGTGCGTTCAGGGGTGCCGTTGATTGAGGCGCTACATATTGGTGCGGCAGTGACGACCAATTTGCACATCAAGCAAACGATAGTGACTGCTGCTGATAGGGTCACAGAAGGCTCAAGTTTATCCAGCCAACTCGAAAAATCTACTTACTTTCCGCCCATGATGGTACAAATGATCAAAAGCGGTGAGAATTCAGGCGAGCTTGAAAGTATGCTCAGTCGGGCCGCCACAATGCAGGAGGCGGAGGCCACCAATTTTATCAGTACCTTACTATCATTGCTTGAGCCTTTGATGTTGGTTTTGATGGGCGTGGTGGTGATGATTATCGTGATGGCAGTGATGCTACCAATCGTTAATATGAATGACTTGGCAGGCTAGTCAATAGTTAACTGACTAGCTGAAAAACAGCCGATATGCTCTTCTCAAATTATCAACTATCTGCATTTTTATCCTCTCTTAATTACCTATCTTGCTAAACCCTACGTTAGCTTTCTTAAGATTTGCTTACTGTTGTATATTGTTGACCAAACAAAATTTTTGCTATGGTAAACCTAAGCACCACGTTATAGTGAAAGCGGGTGAAAACGATAGTGATAAATATCGATGATTATTTGGTGACGGCTACTTGCTGCTGATTACTTGTTGCTGCTGATTACTTGTTGCTGATGGTTACTTGGTATTGACTGTAATGACAATCTGAGCACAGCGCTGGATAAAAATAAAACCATGGTTTATAGTGACAATAATTTAGGGTTTGATTGATAAGCCCATAGACGCATGAGTGCTACTAGAACGCCACTTTTACTATTTACATAACTGTGATGACCAAAGCAATGACTATGACTGACACCCTTCAAGTAAATATTAGCCCAAAAAGTGCCAATACCAAAGATGACAATAATAATATTCAAGCCCATGGTGGTATTGTAAATGACCGTCAGAGAGTCCATTCAATGACACATCGCAGCTTGATAGGTAAGTCTAGACAATCGGGATTTACGCTTATTGAGATTATGGTCGTTATCGTTATCTTGGCTATTCTTGCAGGCTTGGTCGTCCCAAAAGTAGTCGGGCAAAGTGACAAAGCGCGTGTCAAAACCACTGAAACCGCGCTCGCTACCGTCTCCAACGCGTTAGACATGTATAAAGTCGACAATTCACGCTATCCGACGACAGCGCAAGGACTAGAGGCGCTTACCACACCGCCAAGTGACGCCAAAAACTATCCTGAAGGCGGCTATATAAAAGGTGGCTATCCTACTGATGGTTGGGAGAATGAATTGCAATATGTGTCGCCAGGTAGTGAAGGGCGAGCTTATGACTTGTTTTCTTTAGGTGCAGATGGACAGCAAGGTGGTGAAGGTCAGGATGCGGATCTTTATGCTCAGCTATAAAATTTAGCTTTGTCTGCATCTAAAAAATCTATACCAATAAAATATCGTTAAACGCACTTACTATCGTGCAATTAACGACCTATCAATATCAACCAGTATCTTTTTATTGGTTGATATTTTTTATCGATACGTAAAATAAATACCATCTGATATGAACCTTGTATTGAGGGTCAATAGTTTTATCAGTAGGTGTATGTCCGTACTGCCAGTCACTGGAAGCTAACATCAAAGGTAATAACTTATGTCAATAAAAATAGCAACACTACAATCAGTCGCTATCAATAAACGCGCTACTAAGTTCCATGTGCTTGCGTTTACTGTTGCAACCACCTCGTTGATGACAGCTTTATCAATGACATCAATCAGCGCACAGGCGGCAGGCTTGAACGACTTATTTAATACTAGTAGCGCATCCCAATCAAAATTTTTACCAGTGGATGAAGCTTTCCAAGTGACTAGCAGCACCAAAGCGACCTCTAAGGGCACGCGTTTATCCATCACGTTTGATATCACGCCAGGACATTATGTCTATAAAGACCAGCTCGCGTTAAGCTTTCCAAAAGGAATAAATGCGACACCATTTACCTTTAATCAGGCACCAGTGTCCATTGATGATCCAACCTTTGGTAAAGTTCCTGTATTTACGCAAAGGAGTGTTGTTGCCACCACGATGCTGACGACCAATAATGGTAAAGGGGCAAAAAATGCCCCGATTATCATTGGTTGGCAAGGCTGTGCAAAAGCTGGGCTATGCTACCCACCCGAAAAGATCAAAACTAAGGTAAATATTGCTGCGACACGTAGATAAATATTGAGAATGTTGATTCAAATATTGGTAATAACAGGTAGCTATTCATGCTCATGAAGACATCACAACAATCCCCATCATTGACTGCAAATACACATGCAAAAAAATCGTATGTCTTAGCATGTGCGATTGCTAGCAGCTCGCTATTGACAGGATTGTTAGCGACGTCAACGACGGCGCAAGCGGCAGGGTTGGGTGATCTATTTGGCAACAGTCAAAATACAGCGCAATCGAAATTTTTGCCAGTAGATGAAGCCTTTCAGGTGAGTAGCAGTAGTGCCTCTACCAAATCAGGTACGCGTCTATCTATTAATTTTGATATCACGCCTGAGCATTATGTCTATAAGAATCAAATCAAACTGACGCTACCTGCGGGCGTGACAGCGGCACCTTTTACCTTTAACCAAAAGCCATATTCAATCGACGATCCGACATTTGGTAAAGTATTGGTGTTTGATCAAGCCAATATGGTCGCAACTACCACATTGACCAGCAACAACGGCAAAAGCATCGATGATGCAGCGATTGTCATTGGCTGGCAAGGTTGCGCCAAAGCGGGATTGTGCTATCCCCCTGAAAAAATCAAAACTACAATCAATATCACAGCAGCATCTTCACAGAGCGCGACAAGTAATGCCAACACTGAGGCAGAACGTGCGTCTGTTGGCGAGACGGCCGCGAGCGACAATCTGACTGATGCGACGATATCTGCTGGGAATACTGAGACGACATCTATAACAACCAGTAGCACCACGGCGCAAGCAGAACAAGCGCTGATGGATGATGAGGTTATTGATTATGATCTAATCGATGATAGTACCTTGGAGTACGACTCTTTAGATGGTAGCACTGCAACGACCACGATTCCTAGAGCAAACGCCAATGTATCAAGTGACGCGACCAATAGCGAGAATGTAAATGCTAGCAACCTTGTTGATGGTGATCCCTTTGGTTTGGCGTCTCATCCTTGGCTCGCATTGGTGCTGCTATTCTTAGCAGGTCTAGGTTTGGCCTTGACGCCGTGTGTCCTACCGATGCTGCCCATCGTTGCCAATATTGTCGCCCGCGAGCAAAACCCAACGGTCAAACGCGGCGTCATTCTAACCACCAGTTACGCAATTGGTGTGGCGACTGCCTATGGTGTTTTGGGCGCTGTGATTGCGGTATTTGGCGAGTCATTAGGTATTATTGGCTGGTTGCAAAATCCTATTATTTTGATTAGCTTTGCGATTGTTTTTGTCTTGTTAGCGCTATACATGCTGGATGCTTTTACTGTACGTTTACCGCAAGCACTCAGCCGAAAAATGCAAGGGCTTAGCCAAGCAGGCGATAGCAAGCTTGGTAGCACAGGTGGTAGTTTGATTGCTGGATTTTTATCTGCATTAGTCGTATCTCCTTGCGTCTCTGCGCCATTATTCGGCGCGCTACTGGCAGTCTCTACCATTGGTAGTCCGCTATTGGGTTTCGCCGCCTTATTCATGCTAGGTTTTGGTTTGTCAGCACCGCTTATTTTAATTGGTGCTACTCAGGGCAAAATCATGCCAAAAGCAGGAGAATGGATGAACTGGGTCAAGCAAGGCTTTGCGCTACTATTATTCGCGGTAGCATTGCTATTAATTGAGCGCGTGTTTATATCGCCAGTGATGCTTATGGTATGGGCATTATGGTTTATGGTGGTGGCGACATGGGCGTGGAGCTGGATTGGCAAAAGACGCATGTTAACCCAAGCCATGAGTCTGATTGCTGGTATCTGGGCTGCTTGTTTGATCGTGGGCGCGGCATTAGGGAGTGATGATAGCCTGCATCCATTAGCCTCGCTAAGCGCTGCGCCGACGATGCTTCAGTCAACGACTGGTCAGCCGATGGGCAACGATAGTGCGGCGACAGATAAAACGATCACCACGCTTGCAGAGCTAGATACGATTGTTGCGGCAAATCCTAATGTCCTTGTCGATTTGACAGCAGATTGGTGTGTTGAGTGCCGTATCATGGATAAAAACTTATTTCATAATCGCCCTGCACAAATGCAAGACTGGCAGTTGGTGAGACTTGATATCACGGATACTACAGAAGACTCCAAAGCCG
Organism: Psychrobacter piscatorii; assembly: GCF_001444505.1. Taxonomy (GTDB): domain Bacteria; phylum Pseudomonadota; class Gammaproteobacteria; order Pseudomonadales; family Moraxellaceae; genus Psychrobacter; species Psychrobacter piscatorii_B. The sequence continues at coordinate 49,844 of NZ_LNDJ01000107.1, forward strand.
TTTTGTCACGCTACAAGCTGTTTGGCCCGCCAGCATTACTTTATTATCAAGGTGGTCAATTGGTTAATCAACAAGTGGGCGAAATCGGTCGCGTGGAGTTTGAGCAAACCTTAACGACGCTAAATAACTGATGGCTCACAACCCGTACTTAATAACCTGAGTAATTCTTTTGCTAAGGCTTAATAATGAAAAAAAGCCAGCGTATGCCAATAATGGTACGCTGGCTTTTTTCATGCCATAAAATTACGTTTATAATATCTTCTAAATGTTTGGTTTTACACGCAATATGTCTTTTTAAGCAGATTTAATATATCGATAACGCTAGTATAGTGATTATATTTTCATTACAATAAAGTAACAATACTGAAGGGGTATATCAGTTTGTCATAACTGCTTCTGATGTTCTCATTTTTTCTAGTTTTTTAGCGGCGACGCTAACAGTTATATTAATTAACTCACATACTCTGCTGGCGATAATGCTGGTTAGATAAAGGACATTTATGTTTGCCCACATCACCACTCAGCGTCAATTACAACGTACTCATGTAATCAGTCGTAACGCCAGTAGTCGCACATTACATACTCATTTGAGTATCGCAGTCGCTATTGCGTTGAGTTGTACAGCGGTACAAGTACAAGCAGCTGACAATAGTCAAACTTATAACGAACTGCCAGTACCAGAAGCGGCGTTTGAATATGAAACCGTTGAGATGCCGCAGAGCGTAACCACACAGAGCGGTAAAGTAATCAGCAAAGAATTTATTGCGCAACAAGCGAAGCTGTTTTCTGAATGTACGCAAGTGCAGAGCAGTGCCGCTCGTTTGGCTTGTTTTGATAAGGTAGCTGAACAAGGTAAAACACCAAGCTACACCACGACCAAACAACCAGTTGATTTGGCAAAAACATTCAAGACGACCATTTCGGGTAATCCACAAGTCGTTTTTGTGGAAGAGAACTCGACCAGTACTTTCAGTGATGAGAGCGCAACTGCTAATCAACAATCTACTACTAATGGCTTGGATACGGTCACAGACAATCAGCAAGAGGCTCAAGTTCTAGAAAATGTGGGTGTCACTCAAGCAGATATTGAAAAATACACACCACTCAGTTTGGCATATGATCTCGATCAAAACAGTGAGCGCGGTACTTGGACGGTAAGACCATACCGTCCGACTTATCTGCTGCCATTATTTTATACTTTTGATCCTAATTTAAGCCCAAGCACCCCTTCTCAAGAAATTGAACCTTTTGACTCTAATGACATACGTGAGACAGAGCTAAAATTCCAGTTGTCTTTAAAGAGTAAAGTCGCAGAGGATCTATTCGATACCAGCGCTGATCTGTGGTTTGGTTATACCCAAGAGTCACATTGGCAGGTGTATAACGAAGACAATTCACGACCATTTCGTGCTACCGACTATCAGCCTGAGATATTTTTGACTCAGCCTGTGACGGCAGATCTACCTTTCGGTGGACGTTTACGCATGTTAGGTGCGGGCGCTGTGCACCATTCTAATGGACAGGATGATCCATTATCACGTTCGTGGAACCGTGCTTATTTAATGGCAGGGGCCGAGTGGGGTAAGCTGTCAGTCATACCGCGTCTATGGGCTCGAGTGAATGGTGATAGCAGTAGCGACGATGACAACCCAGATATCGAAGATTACATGGGTTATGGCGATATCAAGTTTTTATATGATTTGCCTGCTGAGCAGAGCATTAGCGGTACCTTGCGCTACAATCCAAGCACCAATAAAGGCGCTGCCCAAATCGACTATATCTATCCATTGTCAGAAAACGTCAATGGTATGGTGCAGCTATTCCAAGGTTATGGCGAGTCCATTGTTGATTATAATCATGAGAATACCTCTATTGGTTTCGGTATCGTGCTGAATGACTGGAAAGGCCTCTAATATAAGCGAGTCTTACCATATTTATGATAATCAATAGTCTATGCACCGCTTAGTGCCTTATCAAACTGGACTGTGGCTGGCAGAGTATTTAAATGTACGCTGCCAGCTATGCCGTATTTATCGCAGTACACCACAGTCTCAGCTATTGATGCAGCAATCACAGGCTAATAGTAATGACGCATCGAGCGAACATTCTGAGTTTTCCCTTTCAAGCAATCCATCCTCGTTCGCTCATATTTTTCATCAAATCAATCACCGCTTAAATAGAGGTCTACTCTGCACTTATTGCCATAATAGTATCGCATGGCTGCCACAGCCTTTTGATGTTGACGTTGCTGCTGATAGATCCTTATCTATCCAAGTATCCACCTATTATGAATATCCAATCCGTCAAGCGATTCGGGCGTTTAAGCATCATGAAGACATGACAAAATTGCCCTTGTTGTTACATGCATTACGCCAGCTACCACGGCCACATGGCTGTCACCGTAATAATAGCGTGATTGTTGCCATGCCAACGACCAATCAGCGGCTAGTGAAGCGAGGGTTTGATCCTGTCAGTATTTTATCAGCACAGTTGTCAAAGCATTGGCAAATTCCTTTATGGCCCGGTGTGGAGCGCATTGATGATACGGTCAGTCAGCAAGGGCTCACACGCGCTGAACGTCTAAGCAATTTAGATAACGCTTTTGCTCTAACCGAAAAACCTCCGGTAAAACGCTTACTATTGTTCGATGATGTCTCTACGACAGGTGCAAGCTTGCAAGCATTGGCACGTGCATTCATCTCATCTGAGCAAACAGTGACCATAAACGCTCAAAGCCATAACAATTATCATATTTCTGCCTATGCGTTAGCTCATGGCAGTCAGTCCTAAAAATCATCTATCTAATTGAAATTATTAATATATTGCTTATGTATCATCGTAACGCTATATTATTAAATACATATATATTTACTGGTCTATCAAGTATGTATTATTGTTCATCCGTATATAATATGAACAGAATGTTGTGGAACAAAAATTGCATATTATTAGTTAAGCTAACTATAAAACTATTAGCAAAACTGACACCAGATTTTAGTTATTTTAAAACAAAAACTGATCAGAGACAGACATTAGCAGTGCTAAATAGGGATTTGATGTGAATGCATCTATGAATAGTCTACCGACCTCGCTAAGAACAGCCAATTCAGGTTTTACCTTGATTGAGCTGATGGTAACGATTGCTGTATTGGCCATCATTGTGAGTATTGCTGCACCAAATATTAGCACACAGCTTGCTAATCAGCGTGTTAAGTCGACAACTGCGATTTTAGCTAATGCATTAAAAGAAGCTAAAATAGAAAGCCGTATCCTTCGTCAGCCTTTAACTTTAGTATATAACGATAATACTAAAGTTATTAATATCCAAAATATAGTACCAAATAAATCAGCCACTACGATAGCAAGTTATAAGTATGATGCAAAAATAAGTATAAAATCAGCCACTACTAGCAGTCAATTTAGACCTAATAAAACTGCTGATGCTACTATGTATAATATTTGTGATAATAAAAATGCAGCTAGTCCTCGGCAAATCGAGGTTAACAATATAGGTAGTATAGTCATTAAAGTGGGAGGAGTCTGTACATGAATACTTTCACTTTTCAACGAGGCGTAGGTTTAGTAGAAGTTATCGTTGCATTATTGCTATTAGCTGTGGCCGTCTTAGGGTTTAGTGCTATGCAATTAGGTGCTGTGAAAGCAACGGATGAGAGTCTCATGCGCACTCAATCAATATCTGCGATAAAGACTTTGTCAGAGAGTATGCGCATCTTGCCTGATAGTAGCCCACTTTATAGAAAACAGGTAAACGATATTTATAAGAGTAGTACCTATAGCGATGAAAGTATTATTAGTTCTTATTGTATTAAAGCTAATGATTATGCTACTTCAGCCAAAAACTGTAATACAGCAAATTGCACATCAGAGGAAACAGTTAAATACAATGTTAGTACTATTGTGAAATCAGCTTGCTCAAAAGATATCGCTCTAAATATAGAAGTTTGTCCAAACACGAGTGGTATCAATGAACGTCAATGTATTATCGCAAGCTGGAATCAGACTAAGCCAACGATGTCAAATCAGGATGCTTCATGTACTGATGCGAGTGGTAGCTATAAGCCTGCAGCCTCATGTTTTATTATGGAGGCTTACTGATGTCAATATTGCCTTTAGATACATCAACACAGTCGATAAGTATTTTAGCAAAGAGACAATCTGGTTTTACTTTAGTAGAGCTTATGATTTCTCTAGTTTTAGGGTTATTAATATCAGCAGCAGTTATGCAAATCTACCTTGCAAACGTTAGATCTGCTACATTACAAGAGGCAGGATCAAGTATCATTGATTCCAATGTCTTTGGTATACCAGTTATAGAAGAACACATCCGACTAGCAAACTTAGGTTTAGCGGGAACAGTGAATGATACTAGTGAAGGCTCAGGTATAGTTTTAACTCAAACGGGTAATCTAAAAGGAATAAAGTTGAGTGGAAACGCAGATGTTCCTCTTGCTCTATTGACTAATACGGGTGATGTGACAGCTGTTGGTACAGGTAATCAGTGGTCAGCGAAGACAGCTACCAACACGCCTAGCGGACAGCTGACTATTCAGTTTAGGGCACCTCAAAATATGTACGATTGTGAAGGTAACTTGGCATTGGGACCCCGTGAAGTAAATATTAATAAGATCAAAAAAATTATCGATGGCCAAATAGTCATAGAGCGTTACTATCTACATGCTCAAGATGCATCTAAACCAAATCAACTCTCTTTATATTGTGACGCGGGTAAGTATATTACTGAAGATATGGACAAATACTCGGAGCAGGGTCAAACCAGTAGTCCATCTACTGTATTTTCAGACAAAAACGTTATAAAAGACTTTGGTGATAAAGGTATAGCGATTGTTGAGCAAATGGACTATTTTGATGTCTTATTAGGTACCAGAGATGGTGGCAACATTCGTTACTATACAGTCAAGCAATATAAAGATTCACTAAGTAAGCCTGAAATAATATCAGTAAAAATTGGTGGAGTCATACGCTCTAATAATGTGGTGCAAACGTCGGAATTAAATAATGAGTTTTCAGTTCTTGGAAAAAATATAAAACTGAAGGCTGATGCAACGGATGTAGAGAAAAAATACTTACGTTTTGCTTTCCAAAATGAAATCGCTTTACGAAATGCCAGACTAAACTTTTAAAACAAGGTGGGAATCCATGAGAAAGCTTTCATCTGTGCCCAGTGGTCAGCAAGGTGTTGCCTTGATTGTGGTTTTACTATTTTTAATATTGATTACTCTGGCAGGCGCTATCGCAGTAAAAAACAGTACTACGGATTTACGGCTTACCACAACCGAACAAGCAGACACCTTATTGCTCAATACTGCGGATAATACAAACAAAAATATTGAACAAGTTATCAATGTAGATAAGTCTGACCAAAGTGCGGCCTTACAGAAAAATATTGCTCTTAGTTCGGCAGGTATGTTTGGTTATTTTATGAATGTCGGAGCAGAAGAAAATAGAGATGATCAAATAGTATTTTGTTATCGCCCGCGTGGTTCTTATTTTTTTCAAATGAATGAAGCTACGGTGATAGACCCTAGTGGCGGTAGTAAGCTGGTTACAGGTGCTACAAGTTCAGGTGGATTTTGTCGAGTAAATAACGCTGAAGACTTTAGTAATGCTCGTAATAATGTGATGACGCAAGTAGCTGTCACTAGGCCTAGTAGTAGTATGCTGGCCTCAGAACCCTTTGAGTATGTACCGACACAGCGTTCGATTACCACAGCCAATGTTACTAGTAGTTCACCAAACTTTCGGTTGTTTAGTACCTCGTTTTTACCTGGGATGACCCAAGCAAGTGAACAAGAAATCTTAGATTGTCTAAAAAAACCCAATCAAAACGCTGCTGATTATGGCTATACCGAGAAAGATAAAGATAATAACGATGTTATGAAATACTATGACCAAACCTTAACACAGTGTTTAGCCAGTAAAGGTATACCTGCAAAAACATTGGTAGAAGATGTCAAGCTAGAAAACCTGCTCACGCCCGAGAAGTGCTTAGACTACGGGAAAGGGGATTCAAGTAATAAAATCAGTAAAGAATGCCAAAAGCTATTAAATATTTCTGCTTCTGGAGTTCCTCAATGAAAATATTGACTGGAACGAATCTGCGCGACACGGCTTTAATATATATCTCAAGGAGTACTATATGAAAAATTCAAGATCACTATCAGTACCAACGTATACTCCTTGGATGACATTTAAAGTCTCACCATTGGTACTGGCATTGTCTGCAATTGGATTTGTTACCACCCATACACAAGCAGCAGTTAGCTACAATGCGCAAGGTGTTGCAAGGTACAGTACATTAGGTGATTTGTCCATTTATCAGCCACCTGTAGGCGAGACCAAGCCTACGATCATGCTGATGTTGGATAAATCAGGCAGTATGGGCAATTTCTATAGAAATAACTATGGACGAATAGATAGTCTATGGATCGACTACGGTAGTGCAGACTACAAGAAAGCCCCTTATTCTATAACAGAAAATAAAGAAATTGAAAAGGAAGTTTGGGTTTGTGTTGACAGAAAAGGAAATGGGGACTGTAAAAGAAATGGTTGGGAGTTGAGAACATATATTGTTACTGAATCGATCAGAACAACATATCAATATCAAACAACCACTTTAAAAGGCAAAGACAATCAACCCTGTTATTACAGTAACTCTGATATAGATACTGTCAATAAAGCTATTAACCCTCCTAATGGCGGAATCGGTGACGGTTACCCTTCAGGATTTAAGGACAACTTTATCAGCCAGACATATTCAGATGATGGATATAGTTATGATATTACTTATTGTATAGATAGCAGTGTTCAAGATACTCGTACTGCTGCTGAAATTGCCGCAGGCGATATGCCAACCAACTGGCGTTTAGATAGAATAAGTGCTCTAAAGGCAGCTGTATTTAAACTGTTACGTAATCCCAAAATGGACGAGACGATAAGTATCGGGGCAGGTGCTTATGGATATAATGGTGGAACATACGGAAAAATTGGCGTTGCTGCCAAACCTTTGACAAAGGCTCAAAAGAATAAACTGCGCGAATATGTTGCTGGTTTGGACCCCTACGGAGGTACACCCATTGCAAAGGCTTTGGCAGAGGCAGGTGGCTATGTTTTAGGTAATAATACCAATGTTGGTGGTGCGACCCATAGTGGTTTTTATAATACTGAGGTCGACGGTGTTATTCGCAACAGTGATAACTATATAAAACCTGAAAGCTCACAGTGTGCAGGTACAGGTATATATATGCTGACTGATGGGCAGCCGAATAATGGCGCTTCTTATACCCAGACTATGATGCGTCCATCATTAAATAATAATAGCTTTCAATGTAGTATTAGCTCAATGGACAATACAGGTACTGCCTCTGGAGATCAAGCACGATGGGATTGCATCGGTGAATATGCTAAAGCTTTAGGAGATAAGGGCATCAAAACCGCTATGGTAGGTTTTGGTAGTAGCTTTGATGCTTTTAATAACTCGAATAACTATCGAACCATACAATCTGTACTGTCTGATGGTACGCCTTATGAAAAAAAATACTATCGCTGTGATCTTTTGACGGACAAGGACGCAAAAAATTCATGCAACTTAGGCATGGAATCGAATGATGATAAGACAGGGTTCACAGGTTTTGAGGGTGTCAATGAAAAAATAGGGGGCTTTGGCGAGGGTGGTTTTTATTATGCGAAAGACTCTAAGGATATCATAAATAGTGTTCTATCTTTTGTGACTAAACTTGACAACGATATAGCCAGTATCCCTTCTGGAACGATTACTATACCTCAAGATCCATTAAGCGCTCAAAATATACAGCCTTATGCTTATCTACCTATGTTAGAACCAAAAGTAAATAGCAGTCTATTGGTGTGGCCGGGCAATCTTAAGAAGTATGAAGTCAATCAAGGAACTCTGTACGGAAAATCTACTATAGGGAATAACGTAAATACACGATTGTATGTCAGTATGGATAAAGACGGCAAAATAGATACGACTGGCAAGAAGTTTCCTGCCGATTTGAATCCTAATGTCCGCGACTTGTGGAGTACTAAAAACTATCAGGCAGTTGACAAGGATGGTAATACAGTCAATGCCAATGACCGAATAACTGCAGGCGGGTTTTATGCTCGTCTTAAATCGCCTACGGAGGCCAGTAACTCAACTCGTTCTGTATATGTAGAAAGTGGTAGTGGTCTGAGAAAAATAGCGGTATTAAATGGTAAGTTAGTTGGGTTTAAAGACTTAGACAGCACATATGGCGCTGAACAAAAGCTATATTTGTTAAGCTTTCTAGGCTATAACATTAATGTAGATGCGGCTTTGATTAAGAAAATAAACGAGGCCAGTAATCAAGAAGCTGAGCTTGAAAATCTTATAACTACGCCAAGTGGTGAGGTTAAAGTCTTGGGTGGTGTATTACACTCAGAGCCTACGCTTGTCAGTTATGGCGGTAAGATTAACTCTCCTAGCAAAAATACGGATTCAGACCCTAAAACGATAGATGCGGATGCAGGCCAAATTTCAAGTAATGAAAGTGATCGAGATGACTACATTATGTTTGGCTCTATGGAAGGAGCACTGCATATTGCAAAATCTGATACAGGAGAAGAAAGCTTCGCCTTCATTCCTAAACAATTTATGACCAGTCAGGCTACGCTAAGAGCATTAAAAGAGGAGACAGTAAGTACTAATATTACAATAGACAATCCACCTGTCTTTGGCGTTGACGCTCCATGGATCGCATCTGGTAGATATGATTATAAATTCAATACGGATGGTAGCGGGAGCGTAAACGCAAATACCATGAGAGTATATGGTGGCTTAAGTAAAGGTGGCGTGGGTCTATATGGATTAGATGTTAGTAAAATTAATGAACCGCAAAAATTATTTACTCTTAATGCTGGCACTGCAGGGTATGGTCGGTTAGGCATGGTTATGTCTAAGCCTGTAGTAGGAAAGATCAAAGTAGGCACCGGAGCGAATGCAACCAAGGATGTGATTATATTCGGTGGTGGATATGATAAATGCTATGAAGATCCAACATTTAAGCTGAACTTCTCCACGAATAACTTGCCCAACTGTAATATTGCCAGTGCGCAAGGTAACGCAGTTTATATTGCAGATGCCATAACAGGCGAGCTCATTCTTTCTGTTTCAGGCGATAATGCGGGTGGCAAAAATGTTAGTGTATCAACGATGAACCACAGTGTCGTAAGTGAGATTACCACGCTAGATCGTGACAATGATGGCTTTATCGATCATCTGTACTTTGGTGATCTAGGTGGACAGCTTTATCGAGTAGACTTGCAAAATGGTAGCAGTATTAGTTCAACACCCGGTATCAATACTTTCGTACGCCGAGTGAGCCGAGTGCTTAATACAAGCGGTGACAGCAGTAGTGATAATTTATCTAAGACACTAGTTGGCAAAGGCTTACAATATCGATTTTATGCTCAGCCATCAGTGAGCTTTTTTGAAGATGAAGAATCTAGTGGTAGAAGAATTGCGGTAGTTAATATTGCTTCAGGTGATCGCAGCAGTCCTTTATCACGTCACCGTAAAGATTTATCAGAAGCCAATCGTTTATTTGGCATTATAGATAGAGATTTGGTTAATAGTAATTTATATGGCAAGGATTCAGATGATAATGATTTTCCACTCGTAAATAACGAATTGACACTTGATAAGCTAGCGTCTCTACCTTTTGATAAGGTGACTACACCTGCAGGTGTTACTCCAGCAATAGCGAAGACTAAGTCGGGTGTATTAACAGCGATGAAGAATGGCGTGTTTTCAGGTTGGAGTTACCCACTAACCTATTTTGATGGTTACTCTAATATTAAGCATGTTAAGAGCATGGGCAAGGGCTTAGCCTTAGGTGGTGTGTACTATATGACAGCATATAGCCCTGAGATGCAGTATGATACGACGATTAACACTTGCTCTGCACAAGTAGTCGGTGGATCAGAACGTCAATTATACTGTTTACCTTGGGGAATATGTGAAGCTGATAGTTCAAGTAACGGTACAGGTGGCTTTGTACGAGCAGGAAAAGGTATACAAGAGTTGGCGTTAGGCGCTTTTAGCAAAGACTTCACCAATGTCCAAGTACTAATAGGGAATCAGACTTTCGCTGAGCAAGTGGTTTCTGATAACCGTACAGGGTATGGTGCTAGACAGCCCAATCCTCCTAACTCTTCTGATCCTAACGTGCTACCTCATAGCTCTGATGGTAGTGGTACTCCATCAAAAGTAGGCGGTATGGGCACAGGAGGTATTTTCGGCAATATGAGTGGTTATAAATTATATCCTCAGCGTTGGTATGAAAAATCTCCAGACTAGGAGAGGAGATAGCTATGCATGATATATCTAAATTGCCTACTGACGGTTTAAGAAATAGAGGATTAAATCAAGGCTTTACTTTAATAGAAATGCTGATTGTCGTATTTATCATCGGTATATTAGCCGCTATTGCTATTCCAAGTTACCGTGAGTATATAGTTCTCAACGCTGAGCGCAATACACAAGCGAAAATGCAGCAACTACAAATAGAGCTTGAACGCTGGCGTGCATCAGCGCTTACCTATAAGGGCTTTAAGCCCAAAAAAATCGACAATACAAAGAAAACAGTCTATGAATATGATAGCGGCAACACGACTATCTATGTGCCAGAGGGCAGTACAGCAGCCAACTATAGTTATAAAATCACATTAGTAGATGGTAAGATTCCTACTAAGTCTTTAGTAGTAACTGCAGGTGTCGATAATGTCACAGGTAGAAGTTGGAAGATGTTAGCCGAACCAAAAAAATCTGGTATCACTGAGTATGCGGATTATTTCTTAATGACGAGTGCTGGTGTACGCTGTCAAAGCAGTGATAAGGTACTGATCACCGCTGCTGATTGTGGCACTAACCAAGGAGAGTGGTAGCAGTGATAGATAACACCAACGCTAATAACAATCATGGCTTTACGCTAATAGAGCTATTAATAGTAGTTGCTATTATTGGTCTCTTAGCCGCTATCGCTTATCCCAGCTACCAAGGCTACATAGAGCGCGGCCATCGCACCGATATGATGAGTGAGATGCACAATATCGCTAGTACTATTGAAAGCCGTAAATTGGCACAAGGTAAATATAACAGTGTTGTTACGACAGATCTTGTAGGTAATTATCCTCAAAATGATGCACTCTATACGGTTGCAATCGATCCAAATCCGCTAACGTCTCAATGGACTATCACAGCGACTCCTATACCCAGCAAGCGAATGGAAAATGATGACGAGATCAGCTTGGACTATCGAGGTTATAAATGTCGTGGCACGACTTGTGGTACTGATGATGAATGGAAATAGTCAGTACTGATATTTCCAATGTGACAAAAAATGTCAGTACTGATAAATTCGCTTTTTTAAAAAATACATAAGCTGACAATTTTCAGTAATCTAATAGTAACATGAATAAGAATGTATGAGTATTAATGTATTTTAAACAGTAGTAATGACTACCCAAAGTATTTTTCCGATGAAAAATGGGTTTAAATTTGGAAAATAGCAGAGATTGGCATGATAAATGCTTTATTTAGGATAAGAAGCAAATACACTATATAACGGAAGGTAAGTTGGTAGCTCACAGCTAGCTAGGTTATTTTCTTATTATCCAAAAAGGAGTTCTTATGAACACTGCACAAAAAGGTTTTACCCTTATTGAATTAATGATCGTAATCGCGATCATCGGTATCCTAGCTGCAATCGCTATTCCAGCATATCAAGATTATGTGCAAAAATCCGCAAATACTTCTTGTCAAGCTGAAGCTAAAGGCATTGTTGGCTCTGCTATTTCAGAAATTGCTTCTTCAGGTAAGATCGAGTCTACTTTTGTATTAGATGGCTCAGGTGCTTGTGCTGAAGTTCCAACCGCAACTTCAACAGCTTTAGCCGCAGACTCTACAAGTTTAGGTACTGATGCTTTAATTTTCACTCCAAAAACACGTGGTTCTGCTGACAAAGTTCAGAACACTTCTTGTGATCCTAATACCAGTAACTGTGAGCTTGTAGCTCCTACACCCTAACTAATTAAGTTTGTTAGTTTAAACGGGTAAGTAATAATCGTTATTTTTATTGGAAGCCAAACATTAAGTTTGGCTTTTTCGTGTTTGAAACATACTTAATCTTAACTGGCACACTCTCTGCACCATAGCAATTATCACATTAATTGATAATAATGTTATGAAGTATCAACATAATACTGTCGCAAATCGTCACCTGACACAATCCGGCAGCGCACAATCTGGCTATACCTTGATAGAGCTAATGATCGCCGTTGCTATCATCGGTATCTTGGCAGCGATTGCAATTCCCAGTTATAACCAGCATATCGCTAAGGCGCAGCAGGGCGCATGTATGTCTGAGGCGAAGTCCTATAGCAACCATATCTATTATCTGCTCAACGACCAAGACGACAACACTGTCGCCACCGCACCGACACCTAGTGCCTGTCTCAGTATCACTGATGCAACGGGCTGGACTACCGACACCGCGCAGCCTATCATTGCTGTTGCAAAATCACCATCCAATGCTCGTATCGAGTGCGATATCCCTAATGGCTCGCCTTGTCGAATATTACCTTAATCGGCTGATACCGTAGTAGCACTATTAAAAATAAAGTTTAAAACAAAAAACCACCGAACAGCAGTTGCCGCTCGGTGGTTTTTTATTAATGCGTCAAAGTGCGATCAGGCTGCCTACTTCTCTAAATACTGAATCTTACCCTCGACGCCGTCCCATTTGGCGGCTTCTGGCATCTGCTCTTTCATCTCTGTGATGTTTGGCCATTTTTGTGCCAGCTCTTCATTTAGCTGAGTGAACATCTCTTGTCCTTTTGGCACTTCGTCTTCTGAGAAGATGGCATTGGCTGGACATTCAGGCTCACATAGTGCGCAGTCGATACACTCATCAGGATCAATGACAAGGAAGTTTGGGCCTTCATAAAAGCAGTCCACAGGACAGACTTCTACACAGTCGGTGTATTTGCAAAGAATGCAGTTATCTGTAACGACAAAGGTCATAGTGATGTCTACCTGTTATTGATTTGGCTTTTGGCTAAATAGAATAGTCGAAAATAAAACGTATTTTAGCGCCTTTACTACGATTTGACAAATCCCTTTAATGACTAATGATTTTCTTTAAATGATAGATCAAATCATGCGCTTGCTTGGGGGTCAGGCTATCAGGATCAATGGCGCTCAGCTCGTCTTCTATGCTAAATAACTGATTTTGCTTTAGATTACCCGCTATATTTGGTGATTGTACTATGTAACTAGCCTGCTGCTCTTGAACCAAATTGTTGTTAGACTCTCGCTGTTTATCCGTTACTGAATTAGCTAAGTCATTTTTATCATCAACTTCATTAATAGCAACTTTTTCATTTTCTGCTTTTAGATTGTCTATCAAGTAACGTTTGGCATCATTTAATACTTGAGTGGGGATACCCGCCATCTTCGCGACATGCAATCCAAAGCTTGAATTTGCTGCGCCCTCACAGATCTGATGAAGGAGAAGTAACTGACCATCGATTTCACTAGCGGCGACGTGGACGTTACGAATTTCGTCACTTGTCTGTCCCAATTGCGTCAGCTCAAAATAATGAGTGGCAAATAACGTCAGGCAGCCAATATCGACTAGACGGTTGACACAAGCATGAGCGATTGCCAAACCATCTGTGGTGGCGGTACCACGTCCGACCTCATCCATTAATACCAGTGATTTATGGGTCGCTTGATTTAATATATTGGCTGTCTCTATCATCTCTACCATAAAAGTAGATTTGCCACCAGCTAAATCATCTGCGGAGCCGATACGGGTAAAGATACGGTCAATATCACCAATATGTGCATGCTCAGCGGGCACAAAGCTGCCGCAATGAGCGAGCAGTACAATCAGCGCCGTTTGGCGCATATAGGTAGATTTCCCCCCCATGTTAGGGCCAGTGATGAGGAGCAGTCTTTCAGGATGTCCTTTTTCAGCGTCATCAACATGGGCACTACCCAGCACGCAGTCGTTCGCGACAAAATAATTTGTACTTGATGCAGCACCGTTCCGATTGTTCGCGTTCGCTTGATTTAAGGCCGCTTCGACCACGACATGACGACCTTGGCGGATATCAATATGGGTCTGATTTTTGACCGTAGATTCATTTTGATTTTCTGAATCTCCTCCCATGGTTGGACGCTGCCAATGATAAGTCGTCGCAAGCTGCGCCCAATTGCTTAGGACATCTATTTGGGCAATCGCAGCGCTCAGTTGTTGTAGCTCAGCCAAATTCTCGTTTAGTTGGTTTAGCAGCGCTTGGTACAGCTGTTTCTCACGAGCCAATGCCAAAGATTGCGCGCTTAAATACTCCGTCTCGACCTCTTTTAATTCATCAGTGATAAAACGCTCGCTACTCTTGAGCGTTTGCCGACGAATAAAGTGAGCAGGGGCATTTTTTGCTTGCATCTTAGGCAATTCAAAGTAAAAGCCACTGACTTTATTAAAGCCGACTTTTAGACTGGGCAGTTGATTGTCTTGACGCGCTTGCTCTACCATGTCGTCCAATGTCACTTGAATATTGTCGTGAAGATGGATGAGACGATCGAATTCTTCATCATAACCGGCAGCTATCATACCGCCATCACGGATATGTGCAGGTGGTTCAATGACAATGGCACGCTCGATTAACTCAGCCACCGCTTGAACGGCTGGCAGCCTGGCGGGCAATTGCTGCATCAGCATGGGTAATAGACCAGCGTCTTCATGGCTGATACCTGACGCTGTCAATAGAGTGGTAATCTGGGCGCTACTCGCGATACCATCGGCAAGCTTGCGTAAATCACGAGGTTTGGCGCTCATCAGCCCGATGCGACTACTGATTCGCTCTATATCGCCAATGGTATTCAGTGTTTCTCGTAAACGTGTCACCAGTGAGCTATTTTCTGAATTTTGATTCGAGTTACCATCCGCATTCAATAGGGACGTTATCGCGTCTAGACGCATATTGATACGCGCATGCTGACGCAGTGGACGCTTCATTTGCTGTACGAGCAGTCGCTTGCCCATTGGCGTTTGACAATGGTTAAGGACGGATATTAGGGAAGTACCGCTACTACTGACTGGACTAAATAACTCAAGGTTTTGCTGACTATTGGCATCAATAATCAAATAATCGTCACTGTATTCAACGATCAGCTGATTGACTTGTGGCACATGGCGCTGCTGCGTTTGCTGTGCATAGTGAATTAGCGCAGCACAGCTAGTTTGCGCCAGCAGGTTATCTGCAATACCCAAACCATCAAGACGTTGCACCTCAAACTGCTGACAAAGCGTGTCGCTCGCGTGCGTACGGTGAAAGTCATTGGCCGCGACTTCTATAATAGGGCAGTCCAGATGTTGCCGTAACCACAGCATCCACTCTGCATCAGTGCCATCAGTGCCGCCAATGCTATCGCTGAGTGCTTCACTAATGATACATTCACTAGGCGCAAAACGAGCAAGTACCGTCAGCATTTGAGTTTGCAATCCATCTATATTGTCTTTATCTGCTATTAGCGTCTGAGTAGTCAATGTACCTGCAGCTAGATCCATTTGGCTAACAGCTGCTTGTAACGTCTGGCTATTATCTTGCGTTTTTAAATGAGCAATATCGATGGCGACGACAGTCGGTGTATGGTTTGGTGCGATCAATGCATCATCAGTAATAGTACCTGCTGTCAGCGTTTTGACCACTTCACGGCGCATGATGCTACCAGCCGCCGATTTACTTTTGTCTTTTTTTTGCTTGTCGCCCATCGCAGGGATATTGGCCTTATTGTTACCACTGTCAGCATTGGTCGTTGTCGACTCGTCAATTTGCTCACACACGACGACCGTTTGCCCAGCCGCGATGAGGCGTGCCATGTAACTATCTGCTGCATGAAAAGGAACACCCGCCATCGCTATCGGGTTGCCCGCTTTATCCGTACCACGACGCGTTAGGGTGATGTCTAATATTTGCACCGCCCGCTTAGCATCATCAAAGAACAGCTCATAAAAATCCCCCATCCGGTATAGCAGCAATGCTTGTGGATAGTTGGCTTTCATGGTTAGATATTGCACCATCATTGGCGTATGATCTGCTAAGTTATAGACGGTATCGCCGATGCTTAAACAGTCAGATGTATTTGGTTTTGATAAGGCATTATCTGATTGAGTAGAAATAGATGAATGATTTTGGACGGACGGCTTTACGGTCATGCAGAGTCTCTTATTGTGTTTCGATAGATTTTTATTAAATAGCATTTGCGGCAGCTGGTTTCGGATTAGCGCCAGTTTTATAGATTGTTTTGGTACGATAGAGTTGATATAACAAATGCGCCTGGTACGTACCGAAGAAGGATATAACGATTAGATTTAGGCTAGATTATATCGACAGCGCCATATGACAGCTACCTTATAGCTATCACATACAGGCACCAAAAAAGCTAAGAAATTTAATAAAGTAAGCGCTATTTTAACACGTCCTGCTCGGTTTTTGCCTTGGCAAATATCTACTCACCGCCCTTGTATCCATCAGCGCCATAACCATATATAATGACGGCACACTTAATTGGGCGATACTAAATTAGGTAGTACTTAGTCGGGTAATGACAAGGCCACGAGCTAAGCTTTGGCTAATGCGCACTAATTATCGAATATTCCATAGGTCAAAAAATTATGTTATCAAAGATTATAGGCAGTGTGGTTGGCACCAAAAATGACCGCGAACTAAAACGCATGCGTAAAGTGGTCAGCAAGATCAACGCACAAGAGGCTGAAATACAAGCCCTGTCTGATGAGCAACTACAACAAAAAACGGCAGAGTTCAAAGCCCGCCACCAAAAAGGCGAAAGCTTAGATTCACTATTGCCAGAGGCTTTTGCCGTCTGCCGCGAAGCCTCATTGCGTGTCAATGGTATGCGCCACTATGACGTACAGCTGATCGGTGGTATCACTTTGCACGAAGGCAAAATCGCTGAGATGAAAACGGGCGAAGGTAAAACCCTAATGGGCACCTTGGCGATGTATCTCAATGCCATCAGTGGTAAAGGCGTGCATTTGGTCACGGTCAACGACTATCTTGCGGCGCGTGATGCGGAGCTCAACCGTCCGCTCTTTAACTTTTTGGGCATGACTGTCGGCGTGATTTACTCACAGCAGCCGCCACAAGAAAAAATCGACGCCTATCAAGCTGATATCACGTATGGTACCAACAACGAGTACGGTTTTGATTATTTGCGTGACAACATGGTCTTTAGTCTAAAAGAGAAAAAACAGCGCCCGCTAAACTTTTGTATTATCGATGAGATTGACTCAATCTTAATCGATGAGGCACGTACGCCGCTGATTATCTCAGGGCAAGCCGAAGACTCTTCGCGCATGTATGCGCTGATTAACACCATCATTCCACGGCTTAAGCGCTCAAAAGACGAAGAAGCCAATAAAAATAACGAAGATGAAGATTTTTGGATTGATGAAAAAAACCGTCAGATTGAAATCAGTGAAAAGGGTTACGAAAAAATCGAGCGCTTCCTAGTTGAAGTGGGTGAGCTTGGTGAAAACGAAAGTTTATATAGTCCAAGCCGCTTGCCGTTATTGGCTCACGTCCAAGCTGCCATCCGTGCGCATCATGTATTTGTCAAAAACGTCCACTACATCGTCGATGAAGGCGAGGTGGTCATCGTTGATGAAAACACAGGCCGTACCATGCCGGGTCGCCGCTGGTCAGAAGGTCTGCATCAAGCAGTAGAAGCCAAAGAAAACGTTGAAATCCAAGCAGAAAACCAAACGCTTGCGACCACCACATTCCAAAACTACTTCCGTCTATATGACAAGCTGTCTGGTATGACGGGTACCGCTGATACTGAAGCGGCAGAATTTAAATCTACTTATGATCTCGATGTCATCGTCATTCCAACGCATGAGCCGATTGCTCGTATCGATATGGATGATCAGATTTTCTTAACCAAGTTAGGCAAATACAAGGGCATTATCCGCGAGATCAAAGACATTCAAGCCAAAGGTGCACCTGTGCTGGTCGGTACAGCGACCATTGAAGCCAGTGAAGAGCTGTCTTATTTGCTCGATCAAGAAGGCGTGAAGCATAACGTCCTAAACGCCAAGCAGCATGAGCGTGAAGCTGAGATTATCGCACAGGCTGGTAGCCCAAAATCAGTGACGATCGCCACCAACATGGCAGGTCGTGGTACGGATATTATCCTTGGTGGTAATTGGCAGTCGTTTATTGAAGATGTCGATTCGGTCAGTCCGGAGGAGATGCAGCGCCTAAAGTCTCAGTGGCAGGTAAAGCACGACCAAGTGGTAGCGGCGGGTGGTTTGCATATCATTGGCTCTGAGCGTCATGAATCACGTCGTATCGATAACCAGTTACGTGGTCGTGCTGGTCGTCAGGGTGATCCTGGGATGTCGCGCTTTTTCTTATCGCTCGAAGATGATTTGATGCGTATCTTCGCAGGCGATCGCGTGGTCAATATGATGCGTGCCATGGGTCTAAAAGAAGACGAAGCCATCGAGCATAAGATGGTGTCAAAATCGATCGAAAACGCGCAAGGTAAAGTTGAGAGCCGCGATTTTGATGCGCGTAAGAATCTGTTGAAATATGATGATGTTGCCAATGAGCAGCGTAAAGTTATTTATGGTCAGCGTGATGATTTGCTTGCTGAAATGGACTTATTAGAAGCCATTGAAGTGATGCATCATGAAGTCTATAACGCCATGATCAACCAGTTCATTCCGCCTGGTTCTATCGACGATCAGTGGAACATTGACGGATTAGAAGATGAGCTTGAGGACGAGTTTAAAGTCACGATGCCGATCAACGATTGGCTAGATGAAGACCGCCGTCTAGATGAAGAAGGACTGCGTGCTAAAATTATCCAAACAGCCATAGACCGTTATCACAGCCGCCGTGAGCAAATGGGTGAGCAAGACGCCGCCCAGCTTGAGCGTCATTTTATGCTACAGAGTCTAGACAAGCACTGGAAAGAGCATTTGACACAGATGGATCAGCTGCGTAAAGGTATCCATCTACGCGGCTATGCGCAGAAAAACCCTGAGCAGGAATACAAGCGCGAGTCTTTTGAGCTGTTTCAGATGATGCTTGGTGCTATCAAGTCTGAGACCGTACAAGACTTATCACGCGTACACATTCCGACCAAAGAAGAGCTAGAGGCGTTGGAAGCTCAGCAGCGTGAGAATGCGGCGCATATGCAAATGCAGTTTGAACATGATGACGTAGATAATTTAGATAGCAACGTAAACAGTGCAGCCGCTCAGCCGCAACCACAAAACCGCAGCCTTAGTGGTACGGCAGCAGCTGGCACTGCTATGGCAGCCAGTGGTAGCAATGCCAAAGAGCCAAACCCGTATGCTGGTATGAATATCAGTCGTAATGCCCCTTGTCCTTGTGGTTCAGGGCTCAAGTACAAACAGTGCCACGGCAAAATCTAATCAGTATGGTCTTTTAGTCATTAGCAACTATGATTAAAGTCTGTAGACTGCTAAATAGCAAGCCCTTATCTCAACCAGATAGGGGCTTTTTTATATCTTATAAAGGCTGCTTGTTCTATAATTTACCGTTCTATAGCAGATGAACACTTTGTATTGATTGCTTACAAATTCAGCATAGGCGTGAATTTATGGACACGCTATAGTGTTTAGCATATTTATTTGGGAGAGCGTTATGAGTTTAGAATTATTAAAAAAATTGCGTACCTCAGTCGCATTGACGGGGTTGCTCGCTGGTGCATTGACGATCAGTGCCTGTCAGCAGCAATCAGAGCCAGAGTCAAGTATGGAAGATGGTGTCAATGCTGAAGAATCTGTACCAATGTCAGCTGAGCCTGCTGAGCCAAGTGATGTCGTTGTAAATACTGAAGATGCCTCACTTAATGAAGTAGAAGGTGATACGGTCGCATCGGTAAACAGCAGTGTGACGCAGGTATCGTATCTGTGCTCACCTGAGCTAAAAGTTGAAGCGACTTATAAAGAAGATGCCAATCAAGTGGTCGTTGCCACTGATATGGGAACAGTAACACTGAATCAGACCAATGAAGGCAGTAATCCAGAAGTGTTTGAAGTTGCCACAGGGTTAGATGGCGGTCAAGGGTTTACTCAGTGGCGTGTGGCGCATGAAGAACGCGAAACTGGTGTCATGCGTACAGCTGGAGAAGATGAGTCAACCGTAAATACGTTTGAATGTAATAAAGTATAAAATTTTGATTACTACGTACCACACAAAAAAAGCAACGCTGGTTTAGCATTGCTTTTTTTGTCAGTGATTTATCTATGCTGGTGATTAAATCACCAGTATCTCATTTATTTTGGTCGAGTAGCATTGGCCTCATGTGCCAAAAACCCTTCTTCAGTCACATCCAACTCTTCATGCTTAAGCTCTACTGAGATATTATCGGTATGAATATGGGTACTCTTATTGACATCAATTTCTTGGACGGCGTAGGTATCTTTAGTAATAGTTGCTACTTGGCGTGATAAAACGATTTCAATCGGATCATCGCCAACCTCTATTTGTTTACCATTGACGGTCACAACGGCTTTACTATCTAGTGATGGCTCAACATGACGCAATATGTCTTTTTCGTCGTAATGGCCAGACAATAAATCTTGACTCTCTGCATCATAGTATTCAGTACGAATCGTAATGTACTCTTCTACTAATTCGATAGGGACGTCGATAGTTTTGGTGCGGGCATGCTTGGTGACAGTCACTTTACCAACGTCTAGGCGCTCTTTATTGATGACAGGACGCTCTTCTAATAGCTCCAAATGCCCAACATTGACGACATTGGAGGTTTCATCAACTAGTGTGCTTTTTCGGCTTTCCAAATCATCTTGGTATAAGTTTTCTGTATGGTCAGTAGTCATTTTTATTTCCTTATAATTATAAAATGATGAATCGGGCAAAATGCAATGTTAACGAATGATATTGAATTTATTACTATCATTAATCATTACTATAATAACTCACGTCCCCATATTATCGATACAAAAAAGACCAGAGACATGCTCTGGTCTTAATCTGCTAAGTCAAAATGCTTAGCTACCTATTATTATCACATCTCATAATGAAATCACAATGTCATTAAAAGACGCAAAGTATCAGGGTATTACATACCACGAGCGCGGCGTACATCATCTGCTGTGATGTCATCACGGTTAACTAAGTTGCCTTCACGGTCGACCACATTACCGTCATTATTAACGTCTAGCTCTTCGCGCTGGATAGTCTCAACGATAGTTTCAGTATGACGCTCTGTTGTTTTACCAACATTAACTTCTTCAGACACATAAGTATCTTTACCAACACGAGCACGTTCTGCTTCTAGCTCAACTTCAACGGTATCATTAACGTCCATATCACCGATGCGGCGGTCTGTTGGGCGATCAACGCTAGTGCGCTGGATATCAGCATGTTCTTCTTCTAGCTCGACATCGACATTGCGCTCTTCAGTCACAACATGTTTGCCAACTTTTACAAGGCCTGCAACGATACGGTCTTTATTGACAGTCAAACGCTCTTCTAAAAGCTCTAGTGTGTTTGGTGCATCATAAGAATGGTCTGCGATATCTACACGCTCTTCAGCTGGAAGGGTATCAGCAGCAAAAGCTTGACGGTCTCTTTCGTACTGTTCTTTATAGCTGTATTGATAGTCATGGTCATATACTTCCATGGCTTCTACCTGTGACTTGGTCAAGCTATCAAAGAAAACATCATCACCAACGATACGAGCTAAGCCCGCTGGTACTAAGATTTCTTTTGAGCTGAACCAACCACCTGCATCAACGATTAAATAACGGATACGACCAGTGGTGTCTTCTACTAGCGCACCTTCGATTTTACCGATTTTTTCTTCGTTCACACCGTAAGCAGTTTTGTTTGTTGGATCATAATAGTCATCACCGATTAGGTCACGATGAGTGGCTTGAATATCTTTTAAACGGATTAGTTGGCTCATTATTGTCTTCCTTTTTTATGAGTTAATATTTGTAAAAATTATTCTATAAATGGGTATTTTTAAAATTGCTGATGAATACTTATTTTAAATTCTGGGCAAAAATTACTTCAATAAACGAACTTCAATAAGTAAGTTAAGAGATAGGTCACAACATCTCTGCATCAACTTGTAGCTATCCTAACACTATGATTTTGGATGAAATACATGAGCAAGGTAGCAAAATGTGCGCTTGGGGTAATTACATGTAATAGGCTGTAAGTGGTATAACATAGGTGGGGTACAACTTAACGAGCCTTAACACAAAGAAATGTTTAAAGTTAACGTTGAATCAATAGACACGAAAAAACCGCAGAGCAATGAGCAATGCGGTTCTTGAACAAAAGATAAATACCAATAAATGCGTGAAGTTAAATGTTACGTATTATCTGAACAAAGACACGCTAGTATTACTTTTACTTAAGGAAGCTCAATAGCAACGGCAACTGCTTCGCCGCCACCAATACAAAGTGTCGCAACGCCTTTTTTGCCGCCGGTACGCTTGAGAGAATTGATCAGCGTCACTAGGATTCGTGCACCTGAACAGCCTACTGGATGACCAAGCGCACAAGCGCCGCCTTCAACGTTAACTTTGGCGTGGTCGATGTTTAGCTCGTCCATAGCCGCCATAGTGACCATCGCAAAAGCTTCGTTAATTTCCCATAGATCCACATCAGCGACTGACCAGCCAGCATTTGCTAGTACTTTTTCGATGGCACCGATCGGAGCGATAGTGAATTCGCTTGGGTGACGAGAGTTTGAAGCAGTGGCAACGATGCGAGCTTGATAATCCAGACCTTCAGCCTTTGCTTGTGACTCTTTCATGACGACGACAGCAGCAGCACCGTCTGAGATTGAGCTGGCATTGGCTGCAGTGATCGTACCGTCTTTTGCAAATGCTGGGCGTAAGCTTGGGATACGATCAGCATTCGCTAGGCCTGGTTGCTCATCAGTATCGACCGTTTGCTCGCCTTTACGAGTTTCAAACGTCACAGGCTCAATTTCATCTTTGAAGTGATTGTCTTTGATAGCGGTTAGCGCGCGATTGAGTGATTCGATGGCAAACTCATCCATCTTTTCACGTGTGTAGCCTTTTTCATCGGCCATTTCTTGAGCGAACATACCCATGAGCTTACCAGTCTCAGCATCTTCTAGACCGTCTAAGAACATATGATCTTTGACTTCTTTGTGACCCATGCGGTAGCCACCACGCGACCCTGGCATCAGATACGGTGCATTGGTCATTGACTCCATACCACCAGCCACAGCAACATTGAAGCTACCAGCTTTGATGCCATCATGTGCTTGCATGACGGCTTTTAGACCTGAGCCGCATAGCTTGTTGATGGTGACCGCGCCAGTCGCGTCAGACAATCCAGCTTTGCGCATGGCTTGACGGGCAGGGCCTTGACCCAAACCTGCAGTCAAGATACAACCCATGATTACTTCATCAATATCATCGACACTAACGCCTGAGCGTTCGACAGCGGCTTTGATTGCAGCAGCGCCCAAATCACTAGCACTCATGTCTTTTAGTACGCCTTGGAAGCCGCCCATTGGTGTACGTGCGCCGTTTAAGATTACAATTGCATCATTTGACATCGTTATTATTCCTTATTTACGTATTTTAAATGAAAGTGCCTCATAGAGAGGCAAGGGCTGGTTCGCTGTTACTCTTTATCAGTTAGCATTTGCCTGGCTCACTGATAAAGGGGGTGATAAGCGTGGCTTGCTAAAATTATGTTTTAAGCCAGCTCATCTAAGCGAATGCGTACTACTTTATCAGTAATGGTCTCTAATTTTTCAATTTTTTCGATAGCGAGATTCATCTGACTCTCGACCACAGGTAGGGTTAAGATAATGACAGGTACTTGACCAACTTTATGCGCAGGTTTCTGTAGAATGGCATCGATATTGATACCTGCATCGCTTAGGATGCGAGTGATGTCCGCTAAAACACCTGGGCTATCATAAGCATGTACACGTAAGTAGTAACCAGTAATCATCTGCTCAGCACGTAATATTGGTGTGTCTGAGAGTTGCTCAGGGATAAATGCTAAGTGCGGTACATGGTGCCCACGATTGTTTTGCTCGCTGCTGTTTTGCTCGTCGCCACTTTTGCTACCTAATACACGGACGAGATCCATGACGTCGGCCATCACTGCCGAAGCAGTAGCACCAGCACCAGCGCCATCACCGCAGTAGAGTGTTTGCCCAAGTGGATGTGAGTTGACCAATACCGCGTTTTTTACGCCGTTGACATTGGCAAGCAACGCATCTTGTGGAATAAGCGTTGGATGGACACGCAACTCAACGCCAGCATCATCACTGTTGCCTTGACCATCACGGCGTACTGCAAATCCTAAATGTTTGATACGATAGCCAAGCTCTTCGGCGTAGTTGACATCTTGTAGTGTGATACCAGTGATGCCTTCACAGTAGACTTTGTCAAACTGTAGCGGGATACCAAAGGCAATCGAGGCAAGCAAGGCTAGTTTGTGCGCCGCATCGATGCCTTCCACATCAAAAGTTGGATCTGCTTCTGCATAACCCAGCTCTTGCGCCTCCTCTAGTACGTCGGCAAATGGGCGACCTTTGTCACGCATTTCGGTCATGATAAAGTTGCCAGTACCATTAATGATACCTGCGAGCCAATCAATTTTATTGGCAGCAAGCGCTTCGCGCATCACTTTAATAATTGGGATACCGCCTGCCACCGCTGCTTCATAAGCAACATGGACATTATTCTCTTCAGCGAATGCAAAAATCTCATTGCCGTGTTCAGCCAATAGCGCTTTATTTGCAGTTACGACATGCTTACCGTTTTTAATAGCTTGCATGATGACGTCTTTAGCCAAGGTCGTACCACCAATCACTTCGATAACGATATCGACATTGTCGCTTGCCGCAATTGCCATCAAGTCACTGTTTTGCATGATGCTGGTATCAATATCATCACGCTGACGGCGCGTACCCACTTCGGTAATAATAATATCGCGTCCACTACGGCGTTTTAGCTCATCTAAATTGTCATTGATTAGGTTGATCACACCTGTTCCGACGGTGCCTAAACCAAGTATCGCTAGTTTGATGGAATTGCTCACAGTATCCTCAAGAGGTTAAATATAATGAAGCGGGCATAACGCTGGGGCAATAGCAAATGAGTCTGCGGCATGACACCGGCAGTCTATAGGCATTTTCTAGTGCTACTTTGCATACATACTTCATTATAGTTGAATAAAAAATGCTCAGATAAAAGGGTATTGCTAATTTTGCATCGCGCTTTATCGTATCATACCGACAAGCAGTTGTGACGTCTACACAATGTCGATAAGGTTATATAGGGTATAGATTATAGAATAACTATTGTGTTCAACTATACTTGGCATACTCAGGTATTGCTCAAGCGGTGCTGTCTTATATTTAAATCCATTCATATAAATAATAGATATTAGAATATATTAAAAATATCACATGTTAGGATTAAGTATTAGTTTGCACCGACAGCTTGCGCCAGTTGCGCTGCAGGTAAGTAGCCACCTACTTGCTCACCTGCTTCAGTAAAGATGGCAGGGGTACCGCGCACACCCAGTCTTGATCCTAGAGCCATATGCGCTTGCACAGGGGTAGCACAGCTAGGCGCTTGCACATTGGCACCCATTTTTGCTTGATCCATCGCTGCGTTACGATCCTGACTACACCAAATCGCTTCCATTTTTGGCACAGACTCTTGACTGCGTGGCCATGCGAGATATCGCACTTCGATACCGCGCGCATTGATATCATCCATTTCTGAATGTAGTTTACGGCAGTAGCCACAGTCGGCATCAGTAAAGGCATAGACGACCGCTTTGGTCTCACCTTTTGCTGGATAAATGATCATCTCTTTTTTATCAACAGCTTTTAACGCTTCTTGCGCGGTACTGGCCGCCAAAGCAGCACTGATATCCACTGGCGCAGCACCGCCAACGGCAACGATCTGTCCTTGGATAATATGCTTACCCGACTTATCGGTAAAGAAAGAGGGTAGCCCTTCAGCCGTCACCCAATAAATACCACCCATATCTGTTGGTACCGCTGAGACGATGGTTTCTTCGATACCAGAGGCCTTTAGGTTTGCTTGTAATGCACTAACTACTGCAGAATCATTATCAGCTGACGCTTTGGCTGGTGCATCCTTGGTCTGCGCCGCGTTGACAACACTGGTATTACCGGTTGCATCCGCTGCATTGTTTGAGCAGCCAGCAGCAATACCTACTAGCAAGGCACTCATCACAAAACGAGATAGGGTAGTACGAGAGAAAAAATTATTCGTCGTGGTATTTTTGCTAATAGATGACGGCATATGGATTTCCTATAGGCATCGCGCCTAGACATGAGTTCGTTATATACAAAGCGTTGTGGATTACAATATATAGTAAGGTGTCTGTATAGTGTTTTAAAGGTTTAATTTTACAGAAGTTTTTATAAATGATTGATAGTAAAGATAAGCGGTAAAATCGCTATATTACCATATTTATGGATAATGACAGCTCAAATGCATCGTCTAATAAATGCAAATAATCC
Source organism: Psychrobacter piscatorii (assembly GCF_001444505.1). GTDB lineage: Bacteria > Pseudomonadota > Gammaproteobacteria > Pseudomonadales > Moraxellaceae > Psychrobacter > Psychrobacter piscatorii_B. The sequence continues at coordinate 76,527 of NZ_LNDJ01000107.1, forward strand.
CAACTTTTAAGAATATCTGACAACACAAATTCAAAAAATAAGATACATTTGTACTATGTAATATATGGGCGTGCCCTTGTAGTCTACTGCTAACAGCATTGTTATTATAAGAATTGTTTTTATAAGAACTCTAATAAAATACTTTGTTTTAATGATTTCAGTAGTACTTACTTCAACAAATTTGCTTTAAGGAGCACACATGGCAGGTGCCAGTTTATTAACCTTACTTGATGATATCAGTGTGATATTGGATGACGTCTCCGTCATGACCAAAGTCGCTGCCAAAAAAACTGCTGGCGTGTTAGGCGATGATTTGGCCTTGAATGCTGAACAAGTTACTGGTGTCAAAGCCAACCGCGAACTACCTGTTGTCTGGGCAGTCGCCAAGGGCTCGTTCATCAATAAGCTCATTTTGGTACCAGCAGCGTTATTGATTAGTGCGATTTATCCACCGCTTGTCACGTTTTTATTGATGTGTGGTGGTCTGTTCTTGGTTTATGAAGGTGCTGAAAAAGTTATACATCGGTTTTGGCCACATGCATTGCCACATGATGAAGAACAAAATGCTCGCCGAAAAGCCAATGCCGATGAAACAGTCGATTTAGTGGCATTTGAAAAAGAAAAAATCAAAGGGGCCATACGAACTGATTTTATCTTATCCGCTGAGATTATCGTGATTGCACTAGGCGCAACGGCAAGTGCTACTTTGCTAGAACGCAGTTTAGTACTATCTATTTTAGCAATTGGTATTACGATTGGTATTTATGGTTTGGTTGCTGGTATCGTCAAAATAGATGATGCAGGCCTACATCTGATGGAGCAAGAAAGCACGTTTAAGCAAAAAGTAGGTAAGGTAATGTTTGCTGCTGCGCCAAAGCTCATGAAGTTTTTATCCATTGCAGGGACGTTGGCTATGTTCTTAGTGGGTGGTGGTATCTTAGTACATGGTATTGGCTTTTTGCATCATGGTGTAGAGGATATCGCACATCTCACGGGTATTTTTGAGGGGGTAACAACCACCGTATTAAATGGTGTTATTGGTTTTATTATCGGTGCGGCAGTTGTGGCATTGCTTACCATTATTGATAAAGTTCGCGGCAAAGACGATAAGGCTTCTTCTACTCATTAAGCTGGCCTATGTTTCTATCTTAATACTTAATATCAAACTTTTTTCTAATTGAATAATTAAGCTTCGTCTTACTAAAACAAAAAGCCCCAAAGCTATTAGTAGCTTTGAACTGACCCCCAAATATTGGACGGTTTAGTTTAAATCAAGGACTGAGTTCTGTATTGCACAGG
>NZ_LNDJ01000108.1 GCF_001444505.1 Psychrobacter piscatorii
ATCACTTTCGAAGTTGAGAGTGGGGTTGTATATGGTAAGAAGCATCAAAGAGGAACACGGCATCAAATGCCGTCGTCATAAGCGCTTTAAAGTCACTACTGACTCAAACCACAACAAGCTGGTCTATGACAATGTTTTAGATCAGAGGTTTGACGCTAAGCGTCCTAACGAAGCATGGGTCAGCGACATTACCTATATCTGGACTGCTGAGGGCTGGTTATATTTAGCTGGAGTGAAAGATTTATACACCAAAGAGCTTGTCGGCTACGCTATCAATAAGCGCATGACCGCTGATTTAGTATGCCGTGCACTCAATATGGCAATCAAGAACAAACGACCTACTCAAGGACTGATTGTTCATTCAGATAGAGGTAGCCAATATTGTAGCCATGCGTACCATAAGATTATCGAGCAGCATAAGTTTACATGTAGTGGTCAACTAATTTAGGACAGCTGATAAGAGGTTTGGTTAAAATAACGTTTCTCTTTCTCTGCTGGTGATAAATAATCGTTAAATGCATGCGGTCTCACGGTCTGATAATAGCCCCAGATGTAATCAACAATGGCGCTTTTAGCCTCAGCGATATCCTCATAACCACCCTTTGGCATCCACTCTGTCTTAAAGCTTCTGAAGAATCTTTCGATCGGCGCATTATCCCAACAATTTCCACGACGGCTCATGCTTTGCGTCATATCCTCACAACTTGCCACGGACTCAGCGAATTTTTTACTGGTGTAATGTGTCCCTTGATCAGAATGAAACAGTACCCCGCTTGGCCTTAATCGCATGTGATATGCCATTTGCAGCGCTTTACTTGTCAACACGCTGTCAGGGGAATCTGATACGGCAAAGCCAACCACACGGCGGGCATATAGGTCTAACACCACGGCTAGATAACTAAAGCCGCCTTTGATGCGTATATAAGTCACATCCCCTGTCCAGACCTGATTAGGAGCAGTTGGAGCAAATCTGCGTTTTAGAATATTGTCATGAGCTTGGTGTTCTTCATCAGCATGCTTATATTTATGTGTTTTTAGCTGGCAACTGATGAGCCCCATACTTCTCATAATCTTAGCAGCTAAGTAACGTGTCAGCTTAATGCCATGCTCATTCATCAAGATAGCAGCAATGCTGCGAGCGCCAGCTGATTGCTTTGAGTCATTAAATATTTGGCGTATTAAGGCTTTAAGCTTGACCATTTCAATATTTATCGGCTTTGGCTGCAAGCCATAGTAATAGCTACTCTTAACCATGCCAAACAGGTCACACAATTGAGTTTTACTCATCTGTTTGTCTTGCTCTGCCAGCTGACTTATCAGCGATAGTCGCTCAGACTGTCCAAGGCTAGCAGAGCTGAAGCCTTTTTTAAGATGTCGCGCTCCATAGTCAGCCGTTTTACTTGTTTACGCAGTTCTTGGAGTTCTCGCTGTTCATCGGTTAAGGCATTGCCGACTTTAGGTGCTTGTCCACCCATTTCTTGACGGTACTGACTCAGCCATTTCTGTAAGGTGGATTTGCCAATGCCAAGTGAATCAGAAACATCGGGGATGCTACGGTTGTGATCAGTGACTAAGCTGATGGCTTCAAGTTTGAATTCTCGGGTATATTGGTTGCGTTTGTTGGTCATACTAGTTTCCTTCTTTGGGGTAGTATAAACCTCTTATGCACTGTCCAAGTTTATTATGCCACTACAACAGGCTCAATGAGCGGCAAAGGTAATTGCTATGACAACGCACCTATAGAAAGCTTCTGGGGCGTCTTGAAGAATGAACTAGTATATCATCAAGATTATAAAACGAGGTTTGCAGCCACTAGCGATATCATTGGGTATATTGAGCTGTATTATAATCAGACTAGGATTCAAAAGGGCTTGGGCTATCGAGCGCCAAGACAGGTGTGGTTTGACTACTATCGTCAGGCTGCGTAATTAAAATCTCCCAAGTTTGGTTCTACGGATTTGACAGCATGGGTCACACCGCTTGCCGTCCCTTTAGCGATACTTTCACTCATACCGCTTGTAATCAGTGACTCTGCTATCTTATCTTGCAAGTTATTAAGCGTTGGAGCAGCGGCAGCTACGCCACCTGTCGTTAATGCACCCTCGACACTACCTGTACCTAATGCACCAAGCGCCGTATGAGCAGCGACACGATAGATTCCGCCTTCATCCCATTTGGCAATAGCTTCATTTTTCTCCGCATTACTAAGCGTAGTGTCAGCTATGATCGCTTTGATTCGATTATTGGCAAAGTCCCCAACGGCCTTCGGTGCTTCCTTGCCAAACTCCTGCGTAATCTGCGTCTGCGCCCCAAGCTCCTCATTGACTCGACCAGCATCAAAGCTATTCTCAAGGATGCCTGCGTACTCTGCGCGGTTGTCTGTCGTGATGTCTTGACTGCCTGCAATACCTGTAATACCAGCGCGCGTCACACTGCTGTCACTGTCGCTATCTGTGCCATAGCCTAAACCATTCATACTGGCTTGCGGTTTATTATCGGTTTGACCGATGCTGAGTCCTGCTTGAATAGCATCACCGTCATAGCTGGTTGTATTATTAATATCTTGCGTGTCTATACCGTCTGCACTGGTGTAACGGTTACGTCCTGCGTCACGAGCGGCTTCGGTGGTGGTAATCGCTCCGCCTATGAGCGTTGTTTTTCCTTTAGCAGTGAGATCAAGACCACCATCGCCTGTGAAGATGCCTGACTGCTCACCAACCCCTTTATAGTATGCATTTAAGTCAGCCTTACCTCCATTGACGGATAGGCTAGAGCCTGCACCTTTTAAATCAAGGTCAGCACTAAAGCCCATGTTCTTTTGCTTGCTGTCATAGGTAGCGGTGTCTTGTAGCGACTCTATGTTGACATCGCCACCAATGGCGCCTTGGGCACGATTTGTATTAATCACGCCGCCTTTGATATTGACATCATTGCCGATATCAAAGGTGGTGGTGCCGCCAACGTTGATTTGGCTGTTGGCATAGGTGGTGCTATCGCTGTTGGCATAACCTTTGCCACGACTGGCGCTGGCAGTGATACCTGCACTAGTGTTTTGACCAAAGCTGGCATAACCCCCTATGGCGGTACTTGAGCTTTTATTATTACTACGCGTGTTGCTGTTCTGCGCGACACCATTAACGTTTAAGTTATTGTCCGCTTGGAACAGCGCGTCATTACTGACAGTTAGATTACTGCCATTGATGTTGATATTGCTATCTTTACCTGCTCCTGTGGCGATAAGCGCGAGGTTGTTGGTATCAATACTTGAGCCTTGGCTCTTCTCCGTATAGCTACTACTGTTTGATTGGCTCTTTTGACTACCGATAGTGGCTTGGATACGAGTGCTGCCCACTCCATTTTGAATACTACCAAGTGTTTCCTGTGCTTGCTCTGCAAGTGCTTGTGCTTTTAAAAGGCCGCTGATCGCTGCTATACCTTTCATACGTGTACTGCCTGTGTTACCAGCAGCCTCTTCTAGATCTCTAATAGCGTTGACATTATCCACTAAACTATTAGAAACAGAAACAGTCAGACCCGTCTGCTTAAACTTTTGCTCGCTTTGACTGGTAGTGACATTCATACTATTGTCAATATTAATGTCTTGCGCGCGTACCACTGCATTACCACGGTTGGCATCTTTGATATCTTTACCAGTGTCAGCGCCCATACCTGCGACAAGGTTGCTACCAGTCTGTTGATAGGTGTGCCCCGCGTCAATGATGACGTTGCCATCAATCGCACCTACTTTACTGGCGCTATGAGTAAGCGCCGTTTTGGCATCACTGTCATCGGTTTGTTGCTTACCGATGGTAAAGCCTAGACCGCCACTTGTGCCAAACAGTCCTGATTTTTTGGTTTGACTAAACGAGCTTTCACTAGAGGTATTTTCAGCCGCTAGAATGTTGACATCACGGCCTGCGGTGAGCTGGGTGCCGCGATCACTGATAGCGTTGACGGCTGTGAAGTTAATGTCTTGTCCCGCTTCCACGATGACTTTATCGCCTTCAATGTTACTGCTGATGGCGTTATCGCTTTGCATGTCATAGCGATCTTGAGTGGTGGTTTTACTTAAGAAACCCTTATCAGTGGTTTTCACCGCGGTACTGAGGTTCTGTTTGTTTCTTCCTTCCGTAAAATCGACATTGCCGTCAGCTAAAATACCAACCGTGCCATTAGCACTGGTTATTTGGCTGGCAACTCCTGTGATATTTTTGCCTGCTTTAAAGATAAGGTCATTTGTACCGCTAAGTTGACTGCCGATATCAGTAGATTCACCTTGCTTAAAGTAGTTATTGGCATCACCAATACTATTGGACTGGTAGCCCACGTTGACAGCATCAAGCTTAATATCGCCTTTGGTGTCAATGACACTACGGCCTCCTTGATTGTCAAAGCGTCCAGCAGCAAAGGTGGTGTCGCCATCGATATTGGCGACAAAAGTATTCAATGGGTTACCGTTGTCATCTACCTGATCTTTGAGACCATCACCGACATAGATACTGGCTATTTGGCTAATGCCAGTACGTGTACTGTTGCTAGCCCCTTTGACAGAACTGGTACTGTAGGTAAGGCTTTGATTGTTCAATTCACCACCCACATCGAGCTGCATGGCACTGTCTGCGCCGATAGTGGCACCAAGGTTGTTTAAGTCGTTAGCCGTGCCAACCTGGACGTAGTTACCTTTGATCAGACCACCATTCGCATTGGTCAAGTTTTTTGCATTGATGTTGAGGCTTTGATGACCCACAATATTGCCTTGGTTATTCAAGTCACCTGTCAGCTGCATATCAATACGGTTAGCCGCAATTAAATTGCCTGTACCATCAATTTGACCAACCGCTTGACTGGTATAGACTTTGGGAACGAGCACCTTTTGACTGCTACCATCATCTAACGTAATGCTCTGCTGTACCAGCCAGACGATGTCAGTGGTCAATTTGGCGACTTGGTCATCAGTGAGCGCAATCCCTGGACGTAGGTTTAGCGTCTGCGCAGTGGTGATACCCGCATCCATAAGCCCTTGGTACTGCGCGTCTTGATTGCTGTAGTCTTCTAGGTAGTAGCGACCTGTCAGCATCATGATTTGATCACGGATATACTGCTGTTCATAGTAGCCATCACCGAGACGCTTTTGCGTGATATTAGGGTCTAGCTGTAGCCGCTCTAACATATAGTCAGATGACAGCCAGTTTTTATAGTTGGCAAAGGCAGGATCGGTCTCAATGAGGTAATCGGCGCTGCTATCTGGATTGGTGCTATACAGGCTGCTGTTTGGTAGCGTTGGCGCGTCATTACTGCTACGAATTTCTTCCGTCGGAATATTGCTGGTTTGTGGCGCGTTACTGTCCGTCACCTCATAAGCCACGACGGTTTTGTCTATATTTTGGTTTAAAATAGGGAGCTGGTAGCTATCAATTCTCTCAGGCGCTTGCACATACGCACCTTTGTCATCTTTTTCAATTTTATGACTGCCACCAAAAAAACCATCAGATTCAACATGTCTATAGGTCATTTTACCATTTTCGATATATTTGGTTTTATACCCCTGCAGATCTTGTTTACCAACATTATTGACGGTATCTCCTGTCACTAGAAAACCATCGCCCAGACCAATCTGGCTTTTATCATTATTTAATTGATCACCGATAAGCGTAATGACACCACCAGATACGATTCTGGCAGGGTCTGATACTACCGTTCTATCTTCTGTAATACGTTCATCAAACTCAAATATCCAAAAATTTTCGCCACCGCTTTCACCTAAAGGTTTATCAGTCGCAATAACATAAAGATCCTCATCATCAAGCTCTTTGTCATCACGCAATTCAACTTCATTTTCGTTATATTTTCTGCCATTTTTGCCATCAGCGAATTGTTTTTTACCTTCATGTTCTTCGATGGTAAAAGCTTGAGTCACAAAATCCGCGTTCACATTATTGAGCGTGTCCGTCGTGATACTCATATCCCCTACCGATTCGATAGAAGCGCCTTTATTGGTGACGGTGGTCGCACGGCCTATGGCTTGATGCTCAGCATCTAAGCTGCCACCAATATGTAGCTTGCCATTACTCAGTATTTTGGCCTGACCATTAAAGTCTGAGTTAAATTTGCCTGCGCGTGCCTGGTTGGGATCATTATTTAAGCTCACAACGCCAATATCAAGGCGAGTACGTGCAGCAATTACTGGTGCTGGGGCGGTTGTACTGGCAGTTATAGCACCAGTCACAGCATCAGGGCTATTGTTCAGCGTCTTAGCTGATATGGCAATATGGTCACCAAAGATACGACCATTACTGCGGTTGTTGACACGATCTCCAGCTGTAAGATAGGTGTTTGCACCATTGATCAAACCGCTATTATCAATATCTTTTGCCGCATTAAGTGCTGTTGTGCCATTGCTAATCAGCTCAGCATCTTTTTGGTTACGGATACTTTGTGCGTTGATATTGAGCGCATTTTGTGCAGACAACGTATCTGAATTGGTAAAGTTACCTTGCGTCTTTATGGTCAGATTACCCGCTTGTATATCACTATTAGTACTGTTGATAACAATATCATCAAAGACATCGATAGTGGCGCGCTCAACACCAATCATGGTGCCGCCCGTATTGCTATAGCCTTTAGCAGCCACATTGAGGTTTTGATTGGTTTTTATATCACCTTTGTCATTAATAAGCATGCCATCGGTATCAATACTGAGATTGCCTTCGCTGCTGAGTAGCCCTTGCATGTTGTCTAGCGCTGTACTCTTGATACGAATACTGTCGTTGGACTGTACCTTGCCTTTGGTATTGTTAAACTGGCCCACTGCTTGCAAGTCAATTTTACCTGATGCCGCAATAATCCCGTTCTGATTGTCAATGCCATCAGCGGACTGGATACGGATACTGTTGGTCGCGGTAATCTGACCTTTGCTGTTATCGAAATTTACCAATTGCCAATCAATTTGATCGAGTTGCAAGCGACTGTCAGTATTAGAGGCGCTACCATTATCAGCGATATTCAGAGTAGTGACCGCTAAGCTAGATTTATTTTGGTTAGCCATACTATCGGCTGCAACATTGATCTTACCATTACTATAGATACTGCCCGTATTGGTGAGATTATTTACGTTGATACTGCCATCACGCGTCACACTTGGTAATGGTGTCGGATTCGGCTCGGATGGCTGACTGTTATCATCAGTACCCACACTGCTGCCGTTGTTGGCAGTTGTCGGCGGGGTTTTAGAAGGCGGCATACTGGGCGGCGTGCTCGCGTCCGCATAGAGGTCTTGACCAATAATACCGCCTTGCTTATTGATTAGCTGAGAGTTATCAATGGCAAGCTTACCTGAGCCAGTTTGTAGCAGTGAGCCGCTGTTATTCAGCGTAGCAGATTTTATGTCGAAACTGCCTGCCGCAATCTCACCTGAGTTATTGATAGCGCCTGTTTGCTGTAGTTGTAACGTATCGCGGCTACTGATTACACCGCTGTTATTTAGGGTACTGCTATTCAGCGTAGCGGTCTCACGAGAACTTGCAATCGTCCCTGAATTATCAACATCAAAGCCTTTGGTGACGATGTTAACTTTACCTTGATTGGCAATCAGACTGCCCGAATTGATCAGATTGCCATTGTTATCGAGTTGCAGACCGCCAGCGCTTGCCACAATACTACCAGCATTGGTGACCCCCATGCCTTTATCGGTACCGATCAGACGGATCTTCCCTGCATACATCGCACCTAGGGCTGAGACATCCAATGCCACACCCGTGGTTTGGTTACTATTATTTGCAGCGTTCTTAGAGGTAATAACAGTATCTTTGGTATCTTCTTCATAACTAACTTGATTACTGCCCGTGATAACATCTAGATTTTTAGCGTAGACTCCTGCATTAATCTCGGTGGTCTTAGCGATAATCTGCGCATAATCACTACCTAGGCTGTCCATACCATCGCCATCGATACGAACCTTCCCACCTGTCACATCAAAGCCAGTGAGCTTGCCTTGATCCATCAGGGCTTGACCTGTCGTCAGTGTGGTACGGGACGCATTGATAAAACCGCAACCAGCACAGGTAATACCAGCAGGGTTGGCAATCACCAGCTCAGCTCGGCCACCTGCGATCTCGGTATAGCCGCTGAGACGGCTGGGATCGCTTGAGTTGACCTCGTTTAGAATAACGCGAGCCTCACCGCGTGCCAGATATGGGTTGCCCTCTACCCAACCCGCAAGCTGCGTCTGCGCATTTTTACGGCTGTTGTTTAGGATAGCGCCATCTTGACCGACATCAAACTGACTAAAGACGTTTCGTGAGACCCCAGCTTTACTTGGCGTCTGAATATTGACTTGGGTTGTGCCATTGGATGATTTTAGTATGGTGGCTTGCTGAGCGGCAGCCGCGTTGCGATCAGCGACAATATTGGTGCTATCAGCATAGGCGTTATGACTGACACTACCAACCATGGTCGCAAGCCCTAGCGCTAGCAGCATATGCGCACGCAGGGGCATAAACCTGCCGCCTTGATAGTAGCCCTGCCCATGAGCTGACCCTAATGTCTGCGAAGTCCCTGCTACTTGGCCAATAGTGCTGCCACTGTCCGTAGGATTACTGGTTTTACCTTGAGAGCGTGCGGCCTCTGACACCACCATGAGCATTCCACGGGCTTTGTTAAAGATAACTCGGTAGCATTGAGCGTTCATGGTGATGTCCTTTGAGATAATTTTTTATACAAGAAACGCCAATCTCAACTTATCGTAGGCTTTTGATTTTTATAGAATTTAAAATTCTAATTGTTTTAACTGAAATTTTAAAAACTAAGTAAACCAATACCTTAGAAAAATAAGTTGAGAGTGGGGTACAAGAAGTTTGATAGTAAATATAATTTTGACAACGATATAATTTAGTACTGCCATCCTAGGCTAAAGCCAGTGACCCATTCTTTATCGCTAAAATTGTCAGGCTGGGCCAGTGGATAACCGGCAAATACGTCATAACTGGTTCTAAACGGGGTGATATAACCTTTTACCCCGACGACGCCGCCAACCAAATGATGACCGAGCAGCAAATCATCTTGCTCATCATTATCAAGCGTCACGTACCCTGCATCGACGCCTGCATAAACGGCATGTGGCTTATCACCAATATAAGCACTCAGCTCTTGTCTTAAGATGGCACCATGATCCCCGCTCAAGCTGCGCTCACCATCGAAACCGCGCACACTATAACGACCACCGATACTTAAGCGATCATTGGGCACCAGTGCCTCAGTGGCATACTGACCTTTAAAGGTCGCATGATAATTTAAGGAATTATCTGCAAGCTGAATCGGCTGGTTGACATCCACACCTACCTTTACAATACCTGCGCGCGCACTACCTTCATTAAATAACGCCTCAGGCGGGTCGATGGCGTCAAATGCACCCGTACCGCGTTGATATATCACATCGCCAATCCACTGGGTTTTCCCAATGACCGTCTCATAGCCGACTCCCGCTTGATAGCCTGCGGTGCGGCGCTTTTGTACTTCAACCTCGGTGTCATCGATAAAGTTGCTTTGCTGCTTGGCAAAGCCGCCTGCTTTTAGATAGGTTTTGCTGTGATTATCACGATGCACCAAATGACTAACGATCACGTCAGTATTGTAAGATTCGCCACTATAGACGTAGTCTTGATTGACGCCAGCGACTGTTTGATCGTAGTTGTAGCCACTATGGGTCAGTGTTAGTTGGGTATTATCAAACGGCAACACATAACCGATGTTGTAGCCCCAGCTACCATCACTCTTGTCATTACCACCATCAAGATCATGATTATAAGAGAGGTATAACAGATCGTTGTGCCACGTTGGGTTGTCGAGTGATAGCGTCACATTGCCTTGATAGACGCCTGTGCTGTCTTGACCTGAGTCATCTACCGTTGCCGATAGACGCCAGCGCTTGCCCTGCTGCCATTTGACTTGAATATCACTATAGCCAGGTGTTGTCATACGACTGCTTGGAGCAATAGAGAAATCGGCGTCAGCGGTCGGTACACGTTTGAAGTTCTCAAGCGCCTGCTCGATGTCGCGTACATTGAGCAGATCGCCAGACTTCATTGGCATGGCAGGGGCAAAGTTGGCAGGGTTACCACTGTTATCGATATAGATAGGGCGAGTAGATTGAACATCGGTGGCAACAATCTGATCAATACGACCAGGAATGAGGGTTAGGAATAGGTTGCCTGACTTGAGGTTTTGGTTTTCTACCAAGACGCGGGTGGTGACATAACCTTTTTCAATAATGCGGTTTTGGACGTTGGTGACCAGCTGATTGATGTCATTGGCGGACAGGCAACTGCCTAGTAAAGAACCGCTGCCTGTCGTATAAGGCATCAGGGCAAAGGTGAACTTGTCGCTCAGCTCACCTGTTAGGTAAATATGATTGATGTCGAAACAAGCGGTTGAGGCGGGATCAGTACTCTGAGGGCTGGCTGATACAATAGGAGCTGAAGGTGCTTGTTGATAGGTATCGGTGTTTATATTGACATTGGGCTTGATCAGTTGCTGCTGTTTTAACGCCTCACTACGCTGCTCTTGGTATTGTTCCGGTGTAATGGCATGAGCGCTCATAGTAACCATAATACTAGCCACACTAAGTGATAAAACACTCAACGCATGATTTGTAATACGCGCTTTTGAAATATCTGTATACATAAGTTCACCATTTTTATAATGGTGGATTATGCTACCGACTGATGTTCAATGCAAGCTGTTTTGTATTCATTAGCTCATTGTTTTGATATGATTTTTTAGAATAACCTTGTAACTATCCCCTAAAATAGCACAGCTCAAACGTAGAATTTCTTATAAAATACCAGCAGGAGTTTTGATATG
>NZ_LNDJ01000109.1 GCF_001444505.1 Psychrobacter piscatorii
GTCCCACTGTATCGTTTTTATACTGAACTCACTATATCAAAATAAAAGCAACGTATCGTTATGTAGGCTTGTGTCTAATACAAGCTGACAGCGTATTTTTTAAGTGACATATATATGCCAAAAAACGTGACAGCTTTACCGGATATCGCAACCTCGCCTGAGCGTCCGCCGTTATTTTCACGCGTTGGTACATTTATGCTGACGGTAGGGATGGTGCTTGCGTTTTTTATCAGTCAATTGGTAGGCGTCTATAGCGCTGGCAAGCTGGTATTACCTGCGACCAAAAATGCTTCGATGGGCGATATATTCTTTTTTGGCAGTAACGATGGAACAGTCGTGAGCTTATCAATACTCATAGGCTGCGTGCTGCTGATGACAACGAGTGTTCTCATTATTCGTATAAAAGGCGGGGAATGGCGACAGTATTTAGCATTAAAGCCGTTTTCATTTACGGTAGGTATAGGCATGCTAGGATTGCTGTTGATATTTATGATAGTCAGTCAGGCGCTGACCTATATGCTGGACATGACACCGCTGGTATTTGTAGATCCATTGTACCAGTCTGTTAGTTCAGTGTGGCTGCTGGTCTTTGCAATGGTCGTGGTTGCACCTATTTACGAAGAAGTGGTTTTTCGTGGCATATTATGGTCAGCCATCGCAGAGCAGTTCACCGCACCGTCATACTCTGTGCATCACGGTGCGATAGTAGCAAGTATCGTGACCAGTTTGATATTTGCCATCATTCATGTGCAGTATGGCATTTATGAAATCAGTACTATTGTGGTTTTGGCATTCATATTTTGTTATGCACGTATCAAGTCAGGGTCACTATTACTGCCAATCGTACTACATATCATCAATAATGGCGCAGCGATGTGGCAGTATCTTGCGCAAGCGGCGTAGATAACATGCTAGCCACGACAATGGCCAGCATGTGAATTCTATCAAGCCAGTTATATCAGCATTTAGCTATGCGTCAGGATTTAACGATAACACTTCATCGGCTGCTCGTTTAACCTCTTCAAGCGTTAGCTGAGGTTTGCCGCTCAATGCTTGCCGCCATTTGCGTGCACCCATCAATCCTTGAAACAATCCTAGATAATGCCGTGTCATCGTGGGTAGTGCTTCGCCTTTGGCGATTTGTTCTTGTAGATAAGGGTAGAGCTGCTCTAAAATCTCTGAGCGCTTAGGTATCGCGTCGGGTGCTGCCTCGTTCCATAAGCTATTGGCCTCTGCTAATAGATACGGGTTGTGATAAAACGCCCGACCAATCATCACGCCATCGATATGTTGCAAATGCATTTTTATGTCTTCAATGGTATCAATACCGCCATTGATCTCAATATCAAGTTCAGGAAAGTCTTGTTTTAGACGATAGACATCCTCGTAGCGTAGCGGTGGTATCTCGCGGTTTTGCTTAGGACTCAGCCCTTGTAGCCACGCGGTACGTGCATGAACGATAAAACGCGTACAGCCAGCAGCCGCAACGGTCTGCACAAAATCCACCATAAACTCGTAACTGTCAAAATCATCGATACCGATACGGTGTTTGACCGTCACGGGGATATCGACTGCAGCTTGCATGTGCTTGACCAAGTCAGCCACCGTTTTTGGCTCTGCCATTAGACAGGCACCTATCTTGTTGTGTTGTACGCGATCAGAGGGACAGCCCACATTGATATTGACTTCATCATAGCCGTATTGCTGAGCAAATTCGGCGCATTGTGTCATCTCACTGATATCTGCTCCGCCAAGCTGCAATACCAGTGGATGCTCAAGTGTGTCAAAGCGTAAGTGCCGTGCACGGTTACCGTGTATCAATGCACCGGTGCTAATCATTTCGGTATACAGGTACGTGTGCGGGTTAAATAGTCGCGCAAAGTAACGATAATCTGTCGTTGTCCAATCAATCATGGGCGCGACCGAGAGGCGTTTTTTGGTCATATCAACCATAGTTACTAAGCCTTAATGTTTGTGTCTATTGTGTCCATAATAAATGGAGAAAGTGCAATGGAGAAGGTGCAATGGATGAGGCAGTCCATTGCACCTTAACGTTGATCTTGATTGCGATCAGGTAATTATAAAATCACCTGATCAATTTTTTTGAATTCAGGCAGGTTATAAAAATAAAGCCCCATAATAATACCGATAAAGCCCACAAAGGCAATATATAGCGCTGGCGAGAAGCTGATGAGCGTGGTGGCGTAACCAAGACCAAAGGGTATCAGCACACCCACGATACCGTAGGTAATATTATAACAAAAAGAAATGCCGGTGAGACGTACATTGGTCGGAAATAGCTGCACTAAAATGGCAGGGATCATGCCCACGATACCGGCACAGAACCCTAGCAGTGCATACATGATTAAGATATAGTCGCCACCCGCCTGCAGATGATAAAAGAACGCCAGTGTTTGAGCGATAAGTAAAACAGAACCAATGACCAAAATTTTACCAAAGTTCTCATGGGTCGAGATCATGCCATAAAAGACACAGCCAAGAACCATAAATACGATGCCCAAGCTATGAGAAAAGCTAAACAAATCACTGTCTAAAGTAAAGTTGATTTCTATTAGTTCTGGCAGTAGTAGGACAATGACAGAGGTGATACTAGATATCACTATAGTCAGTACCATACTGACAAAGATAGAATGTTTGCAGCGCTTGAATAATACCGTAAATGGTCTACCTAGATTCTTACCAGTTTTTGGCTTATCTAACGCCAAGAAAAACGGAGTCTCTTTAACCAATCGCCATACCAACAATGGCAGACAGGTTAGTAAGGCGCCAACAAAAAACGGCAAACGCCAGCCATAATCAGTCAGCTGTACGGTGGTCATAAAGTCAGTCAGCCACAGAAAAAACGCATTAGAGAACAGTACACCTACCAAAAAGCTAGCCGTAACGTAGCTACAAGCCACTGACAAATACTGCCGAGGGACATGCTCCGCCACAAATACCCAAGATAGCGGTGCGTAAAGACCAAATGCCATACCTTGTATGATTCTCAGCAATATGAATAACGCAGGTGCAAGCGCACCCCACTGCGCATAAGTAGGCAGACACGCCATTGCGAGCAAGCTACCTGCCGTAACGATTATGCTCAGGAAAAAGGTCGGCTTTCGACCTTTGAGATCACCATAACGCCCGAACAGAATGCCACCAAATGGCCGAGCCAAGTAACCAATGACAAACAGCCCCATTCCTTGCAGCTTAGCAACCGTAGGATCGTTATTAGCGGGGAAAATAGCAGCTGAGACAATGTCTGCAATGTACAAATAAATCAAGAAATCAAAAAAGATTACAGCGCTGATAAAGCTTACGAATATGACTGTATTTTTGTCTTTTTTAGACATCAGGGCGTATTGAGAACGAGTCGGCATAATAGATCACGCATCCACGGAGTAAAGTGGTCATTAAGACGATCATCGTTTAGATAATCGGCCATGATAAAAACCGGCAAATCAAAGTATATAAACAATGATTCGCCGGAACAGTAATTTTGTGTATTGTAATAAGAACTTTGATTACAGGATTTGGCTTTTAACAAAAGCAAAACTGCACATCCTGCAATTTTAAGGACTATTTAGAAAAGAGTTTACATATTACAGTAGCCAGTCAATGGGTAACCAAGACATAATAGTAAGCCAGATATGATCACTCATATCGACCCGTGGCTCTGAGTCATAAACAACTTCTTTGCCATCTTCCATGGTGTGCCACTCCAAGCTACCGTTGTCTAGCAGCTTAACTTCATAAGCTTGGTTTAGTAAATCATCACTCAGCGCCCCGTGCAGCTGTCTTGCCAGCTCATCATCGTTGATGATGACGCCCATTTCAGTATTGATATTGGCAGAGCGAGGGTCAACGTTGTAGGAACCGATAAACACTTGATAGTCGTCTACCGCAAACGTTTTTGCATGTAGGCTGGTTGATGACTGACTGCGTGCACGCCAGAGTTTATTGTCACGTTTTTCTTCAGCTGCCGTTGATTTTAGCTCGTATATTTTTACGCCTGACCGCAGCAGGCTAGGGCGCCATTGACTATAACCAGAATGAACAGCGGTCACGTCGGTCGCATCAAATGAGTTGGTTAATATTTTGATATCAACGCCAGATTCGGCGAGCTTCACCAAAGTATCGACCCCATCTTTGGTCGGGACAAAATAAGACGAGATGATGGTCAGTTTTTTGGTTGGGCTACCGAGTAACGTACGCAGTTGATGCACCAAGTTGGTCTCAGGTGAGACGCTTTTGGACAGCTTGCCAACATCGTCACTCAAAAACTGCATGTCTGTCCAACGAAACGGCACGCGTTTGTTGATCAGATCAGTGTCTATCGTCGAGTCTTTGATGGCGGCTTTATAAACCGTCAAGCTACTGCCTTCGTTATTTTCCTCATCTATACCCAGCTTGTCTAATGCCTTCAAAAAATCAGGCGTGACGTCATCGTCGAACTTGGCTAAAGTTTCGATGTCAAACGACAGCGGCGATGACCAGTAACTGGCAAAGCTATTATCAATGTCTGCGACGACTTTACCAATCAGTAAAACATCCAAATCCGCAAACTGGCTGCTTTGATCGTTACTCAGGTACTCATTACCGATATTACGTCCGCCGATAATGGTAATCTGTTTATCAAACGTCATGCTTTTATTGTGCATACGGCGATTGATACGCGGCAAACCTGTGACGTAGTTCAATGTTGAAAACTTACGGTGCATTAATGGGTTGATGATACGCACCGCGATATTAGGGTGGCTCGCAAAACGTAATAGGTGTTGATCAAACTTTGCACTGTTATTAAAATCATCCAACAACAAACGCACGATCACACCGCGCTCAGCCGCTTCCCACAAGTCTTTTAATAGCAGTTGGCCAGCCTGATCATTATGCCAAATATAATACTGCGCATCGATATTGCGCGTGGCCATACCCGTTAAGATACTACGGGCGGCAAACGCATTTGCCCCAGTGACGATCGGATGATAGCCTGACAAATCAGGATGAATTTCATTCTGCGCACTAACAGCGGCCACTAGATCAGTATTGTTGGTTGTAGTCGCTGTATTTTGCTCAATCTTTGGGCTGTCTTCTTGTTGGTATAAAGCATTGACTCGCGCCGATAGCGCTTGGCTCTCAGGTAGATGCGGCTGTTTGGGTAGGCTCTGGCAAGCGCTCAGACCTAAAGTCAGCCCAAGTGTCAGACTCAACGATAAGCTGCTTGGTTCTATACTGAACATCGACATAACGAATTTACCTTGATGAGCCTAAATATACTGATAAATAAAATGCATGGATAAGTAATTTGCTGAAATTGTTCATCTATTTTTAAGGATGATAGCATTGATTGGACGGTCTATAAAAATATCACCAACGCCAAAATTCAAATCGTCGCTAAGCTTAGCAGCTGTTAGCATATCTGCCTATTATAAATACGTTATTTTTGTTAGGTTTGACGATTGATTTTATCGTGATTTATTGTCGGTTAAATCTGCATAATGGCTGTCATATTGAACATCCAGTTATTTTAATAGGCAAAATTAATAATTAGATGTTATCTGAAACCAGATGTGTGGAATAAGTCGGCATGTTATGATAACGCTGATGAATTTGCTTAATAATCAAAAAAATAAGCAGTCCTTTTATACCAACCAAAACAAAGCAACGGAACGTCTATGAGTCAGTCGCAAACGAAAGATGAGAATAATTTGAACCAAAAAAACTCAAACGATGGGTTAGATCCAAACTGGCGTAACGATGCCTTAGATTTAGGGCTTGATTATGGTATGCAAACCATCGCCGTGCGCGCAGGTCAGCATCGTACCGATGAGGGCGAGCATTCAGAACCGATCTTTACCACCAGCTCGTATGTCTACCAATCAGCCGCTGATGCCGCGGCACATTTTGACGGTACAAAGACAGGAAACGTTTACTCTCGTCATACCAACCCAAGCGTCCGTACTTTTGAGCGTCGTCTCGCCGCGCTAGAAAACGGTGAACGTGCGGTTGCAACGGCCTCTGGTATGGGTGCAATCCTGACCATGTGCTTGGCATATCTAAAAGCGGGCGACCATCTGCTCGCTGCCAATCAGTTATTTGGCTCGTCTATCGGTCTGTTTAACAACTATATGGCCAAGTTTGGTGTTGAAGTTAGCTATGTTGATTGCTTTGATAATGAGGCATGGGCCAATGCCGTTCAACCCAATACCAAAGTCATCTATTGCGAAAGCCCAAGTAACCCACTCGCGCAGATTTGCGATATCGGTTATTTGAGCACGCTTTGCAAAGCCAATGACATACTACTGGTCGTTGATAACTGCTTTGCCACGCCAGCATTGCAGCGTCCTCTAGATTTGGGTGCAGACGTGGTTATTCACTCTGCAACCAAATATTTGGATGGTCAGGGCCGAGTACTTGGCGGAGCGTTGGTTGGTAGTGACAAATTGATGCAAGAAGCGTTCACGGTGGTACGCTCAGGCGGTATCAGCATGAGCCCGTTTAATGCTTGGGTGTTTACTAAGGGGCTTGAAACGCTAAAACTCCGAATGCAAGCGCATTGTAACAATGCCAATCAAGTCGCAGAATTTTTGGTCAATCATCCTAATGTCAGTACGGTGCATTTCTCCGGCCTAAGTGACCATCCTGCACACGATCTGGCCACCCGCCAGCATCATATGAAAGACGGTTACGGTGCTATCATGGGTTTTGAAGTCAAAGCATCTGACAGCCGCGATACAAAAGAAGCGGCTTGGCATGTGATTGACTCGACTCAAATGGTCTCTATCACCAATAATTTGGGTGATGCTAAAACCACGATTACGCATCCTGCGACGACCACGCATTTCCGTCTCACCCCTGAGGCTCGTGCCGAAGCTGGCGTTAAAGACGGTCTGATTCGTCTATCAGTCGGTTTAGAAGATGTCGAAGATATTATCAAAGATTTGGCGCGTGGTTTAGACAGCTTGTAAAGATAGCGGTATAATGCCGTCAGTATTTTATTTTAAACTTTAAATTATCCCAATTTATTATTATAAGACAAAGAGGCAACTATGAACATTCAAGCATTGATGCAACAAGCACAAACGATGCAAAAGAAAGTAGAAGCAAACGTTGAGAACGCCAAAAAAGAGCTGGCGAACAAAGAAGTGCAAGCAGAAGCGGGCAGTGGTCTGGTTAAAGTCACCATGACTGGTCGCCATGTGGTCAAGCGTTTGACCATCGATCCAAGTCTGCTAGAAGATGAGCCAGATATGATCGAAGATCTTATCGCTGCTGCTATCAATGATGCGGTGCGTCAAGCGGATGAGCTATACGAAGAAACCATGGCTGGCGCGACCTCAGGTATGGGTCTACCACCAGGTATGCAAGGTATGTTCTAAGCATTAAATACTTTAGACTGAACACAAAAATGGGGTTGTTATCGGCACGATACGACCCCATTTTTATAGCTACGATTTATAAATTTAGTTAAATAAAGTCAACTAAAGGAAAGCCACTTTGCTTACAGCCAAATTTGATCAGCTGGTCAAACAGCTGCGTATATTGCCAGGCGTGGGTCAAAAAAGTGCCCAACGAATGGCACTACATTTGCTTAGTAAAAAACGTCCGCAAGGCATGGCGCTTGCCCAAGCACTAGATGAAGCTATGCGCGATATCGTTGAATGTCAGCGCTGTCATAGCTTTAGTGATGAAGCGGTGTGTCCTCTATGCCAAGACCCTAGACGTGATGACAGTTTGCTATGCGTGGTTGAGACAGCAGCAGATGTCATGGCAATCGAGCAAACGGCAGGGTATCGTGGTCGCTATTTTGTGCTTGGTGGACACTTATCCCCGATTGATGGAATCAGTGCAGATGACTTAAATATTGATCAGCTGGTATGGCGAGCCAAACAAGAGCCTGTTGAAGAGATTATACTGGCGACAGGTACGACGGTTGAAGGTCAGACCACCGCACATTTTATTAGCGAGGCGGTCAGTCGTCATGTCAAAAAGGTGACGCGTTTGGCACAAGGGGTACCGATGGGCGGCGAGCTTGAGTATCTAGATAGTATGACGCTGGGTCAAGCCATGCAAAACCGCTCTTTTTTATAAGGTTTTGATTGCATCAAAGTCTTACCCATTTCATTTCGTGAAATTGTTATAATTGCTTTATTATTGTTCTCCTTTTTCATTTTATTAAGACGCAGTATCGCGTTTTATTTTCTCCTATTTATGCAGGTATCTGCCCGTGTCCAACAACGTTTCAAACGCTTCAGTCAAATCAAACCCTTCTGAGATTACTGATAACTCATCACAAAAAGCAGCTAATACTGAGATGACATCAGTGGTGACACCTTCGGAATCAAATGACGTTGCACTGGATGTTGATGCAATTGATATCGATGCACTGTTGGATATCGCTGATGCCGTCGATGTCACTTGGGTGCGCGAGCAGCACCAATTGGCTGAGGTGATCAATGCCTTGGCAACTTGTGGCCGCGTCGCACTAGATACTGAGTTTATCAAGCGCGACACTTACTATCCGCGTTTGGCACTCGTACAGTTAAATACGGGTAATCACGTATATTTACTAGATGCGCCTGAGTTGCAACTGTCTGAGCTGTGGGACGCACTACGTAAAGTCGATGTGGCTATCTGGCATGCTTGCGGCGAAGATTTAGGCATTTTTTATCTGCTATCTGGTTGTCCACCATTGACCAATATTTTTGATACGCAAATTGCGTTGTCTTATTTAACCGGTCAATTACAAATGGGCTATCAGCAGGCGTTGGCAGATCAGTTAGATATGCATATCGATAAAGAGCACAGTCAGTCTGATTGGCTCCAGCGCCCGTTGACAGACGAGCAGGAGCAATATGCCATTGATGATGTGCGTTATTTGCCAGCGCTGTATCTCAGTATCGAACATGCGCTTAAGGCACAAGGACTATACGATTACGTCTGGGCGGACTGTCAGCTTTATGCCAGTGATTTGTATGACTTGCAGCACGTCGAAGATGAAGCGATGTATCTGACGATGGCAGATTATCGTTATAACTCACAGCAAATGGCGATACTCAAAGGGATTGCGACGTGGCGAGAAGAGCTGGCACGTGCGACCAATCAGCCGCGTACGTTTATCATCAAAAAGCAAGCGGTACGCGAGATCGTCACTGAGAAACCAAACAGCATGCGTGAGCTGGCGCACAAAACGACGATGCACCGTAGTATGCTGCGTCTCTATGGTGAAGAGCTGCTTAAGATAATAAGAGAAGCCAAAAGCCTACCACCTACCGAGCATCCAGCTTGTCTAGTGCCGCCATATCGCTCAAAAAACAAAATCTTGTCAAAAGCAGTGCAGCAAGCGATTGATGATCACGCTAAGGCTATTGGCGTGCCTAGCAGCGTTTTAATGCGCAAAAAATGGCTAGGACAGCTATATGAAGTCATTGCTCTTGATAAAGATCTCAGCGAATTACCGCAAGGGTTAAAAGGCTGGCGCAATGACTGGGTCGTCCAGACGTTGATTCCTGTGATCAGCAAGCATAAAACTGAATTGCAGCAAGGGATGGGTATTAGATAGCAAATACAGCCAACTCAAAAAATTGATGCCTAATTTCACATTGCTTGTTTTTTAAATCAGTTTTTTTTAAATCAATCAATGGCAGTATCAATTTTTTCTCTATCGATAAATGACCGTTTTGACAATCTTGCTTATACTTTTGCTCAGTCATATCTATTCCATTATTCGCTGTTATCTAGGGCATTTTAGGTATTAAAAATATGCTCTAGTGTTCAAACTCACCATTTTCTAAAAAGTAAATCACTTGCCGGGCCACTTCTTTGTCGACCAGCATGCCTGTATGGGTCACAGGCAGTACGATATGGTCGTTGGCGCATTCCAGTCGCGTTTCGCTGACGTAGACAGTGCCATCATGAGCACAGTTTTCTGCCACTGATGCGTCTTCTTTATTCAGTTTGCGATTGTGATATTGCAAAAAAGGTTGCCCTAAGCCGCGCGGTTTATCGCCTGCAATCACGCCCATATGAATATGTTCAGGACAGGATGTCGCTTTGCCATCGAGCGCATCAGCATAAGATCGTCCTACAATTAAAGGGCTCAAACGCCATACGTAATCTGCGCAAACACTTCCTACATGCGGCGTGCCAAGCGTGACGCAGCGTCCAATTTGCCACTTGGGATAATTGGCCAAAAAATCACGAATAATCAATCCACCCAAGCTGTGACCGACCAAATCTATCGGTTGATCGGGATTGTGGTTGGCACTCAGCCACTCATGTAATCGCTGGCTGTTGGTTTTGATACCGTCGCGCATGCTGCGATAACTGTATTGATGGGTGGCAAAACCTTGCGCTTGTAAACGCTTCGCTAAGGGACGCATCATCCAAGTCGTTTGATGCAAACCATGTATCAAAATCACAAGGTTTTTTCGTTTAGGCGCTTTTTGTGCCATGTCTTTTTGTTGCATAACAATATCCAAATGAGTAGCATTATAAGATTTTTTTATCGACGATTGTTTATAAAAATGAGCGGATAGACAGACATCTTATATTAGCGCTTTAGGGGTAAGGGTTGTCAAATTATCTGAGTTTTTTAATTTCAATATTAGCTATTTTTTCGCTGTCAGGTTGTACTACTTATAGTGAACTCAGTATAAAAACGATACAGTGGGACT
>NZ_LNDJ01000110.1 GCF_001444505.1 Psychrobacter piscatorii
AACACTTTTATTTTGAACTGACTATATCAATACTATTATTCAATCGTTTGAGCCACAGTAAATAGAGCATTATATTTATGAAAATATTTAATACCCGTCTCCCTACCTTAAGTGATATCCAACAAGCGCAATTGACTGCCCAGCGCCAAGCGGATGACTATCTGCTTTTGGACTTTGATACTCGTCAGCATTCGCGATTTCGAGCTGTGACAGTTTCAGGGGAGGCGGTCGGTATCGATTTGCCGCGTACTGGTGTCTTAAAAGGAGATGACGTCCTCACCAATGCCGCAGGGGAGTTGATGCAAGTCATCGCCAAGCCCCAAGCGGTGACCAAAGTGATGGCAGCCGATGATTTTTTATTAATGAAAGGCGCGTATCATTTGGGCAATCGCCATGTGCCGTTGATGTTTGAGCACAGTGCAGCAGGGTACGCGCTGTATTTTGAAAACGATCATGTACTGGCACAAATGCTAGAAAATCTTGGGCTGCATACTGAGTCTGTATCAGTGCCGTTTGAGCCTGAAACGGGTGCTTATCAGACAGGACACGGGCATTCGCATAGCCATTCTCACGCTCATACGCATTCGCATAATGACGCGCATAGGCATGATGATGACCATGACAACAACCACAATCACAGTCATAACCATAACCATAACCATGATGACAGCCACAGCCATCATAATGCGTCTATAGGTCGCTCAAATGAGGGTTGATGGCAGTACTCAGTCCCATCAGTCTGTCCAACTTGGGCAGATGTTGATGCTGGCCTCTAGTAACTTGCCGATTGGTAGCTATACCTACTCACAAGGCGTAGAGTCAGCGATTGAGTCAGGCATTATCTCTGATGAAGCCAGTACGCTTACCTTTATGCAAGACTATCTTGCGCTGGCTGTCATTGGCTACGAGCTACCTATATTGGCACTTATCATGTGTGCGCTTGATCAAGGTAATGAGGTGCTAGCGGCAAATCTGGCACATGATTATCATGCAGGCCTTGAGAGTAAAGAGTTTATACTAGAGTCGCAGCAGCTAGCGCAGGCGATGGTATCTTGGCTCAACGAGGTACTAAGTCTTGGTATACCTGCTGAGATACCTGATGATGGTTATTTACCACTTTTTGCTCACATTGCCCAGCATTGGCAGCTGCCACTCATGCAGTCGATGACCACCTATGGATTTGCTCAATTGGAAAATATGGTGCTCGCTGCTGTCAAAACCGTACCACTCGGGCAAATGGCGGGTCAGCGTATCTTGTGGCAGCTGCAAAGTGATCTTGGCTCTGAAGTTGGAGCGCTGAGCGATAGCATACAGCAAGCCTTTGAGGATTTAATCACGTCATCAAACGCGACCGACACGCTCAATATGAGTGAACATCAGGGTTGTCAAAAGCTGTGCGAAGACCTCTATGACAGGCTCAATATTTCTAATAGCTTGCCAAATTTGGCGATTCTCTCAAGTATGCATGAGGAGCAATACAGCCGGTTGTTCCGCTCATAATTTTACCTTTATCTCTATTTATCACTATTCCTATATGAAACATTTAAGGAGCTTACCATGTCTCTAACCCCGATCAAACCAAAAAGCATCCAATCTACACCTGACTCACATATTGATAATGACCAGTCAAATCCGCCTGCTTCTTTATCCTGCTTACGCCTCGGCATCGGCGGGCCAGTCGGTAGTGGTAAGACTGCTTTGACCCTAAAATTGTGTCAAAACTTGCGTGATACGATCAATATGGCAGTTGTCACCAATGATATTTATACCAAAGAAGATTCGCAGTTTTTGACACGCAATAATGCGATGCCCGCTGAACGTATTCGCGGCGTAGAAACGGGCGGCTGTCCGCATACCGCGATTCGTGAAGATGCGTCGATCAACCTGACGACCATTGCCGAGTTGCAAGAAACCTTTGAGGGCCTAGAATTGATTATCATTGAGTCGGGTGGTGACAATCTTGCCGCGACCTTTAGCCCAGAGCTGTCTGATCTGACCTTATATGTCATTGACGTCTCAGCGGGTGATAAGATACCTCGTAAAGGGGGCCCTGGTATCACCAAGTCGGATTTATTAATCATCAATAAAACCGATCTTGCGCCAATGGTTGGCGCATCGCTTGAGGTAATGGAGCGCGATGCCAAAAAAATGCGTGGCGATAAGCCTTTTGTCTTTAGCAATATGAAAACCGGTGATGGTCTGGATGAAATTATTGCCTTTATCAAAGAGCACGGTATGCTCGCTTAACCAATAGCCCCTCATCAATCATTAAAATATTCATCATAAGGAGTCAACCCCATGACACAACATACAAAAGAGCATCACAGTCATAAAGCCCGTTTTTCACAGGCTTTATCTTCTCGAAAAATAGCAGCGGCTTCAATGACGCTTGCAACCTTTACGATGGTACCGTCGTTGGCGCAGGCACATTCGGGTCATATTCACTCAACTGCCATGCAAGCGCCCTCGTTTTTGGGCACATTGCAAGCAGGATTGCTGCATCCAGTGACGGGTCTTGATCATCTGTTTTTGGCAGTAGGGATGGGTATGTTGTTTTATGGACTACAAAAACAGCGCCTAGGTATGATGTCATTGACAGCTGGATTATCGCTAGGGGCCGTTTTGGGCACTATTGGGGTGTTGGTTGGCGGTGTTGGGTTTGCGGCATCATCTGGATTGATTGAGATTGCCATATCGCTATCAGTGGTCGTATTGGCTCTGATTTTGATGAGTGATAAGAGTCGACAAGAAGCTTTTTCAGCGCGTACGCAGCCAGCGCATACGCCAAGCATCCAGCAACTATCGTTGTTTGGTTTTGGTGGTTTGGCAGTCTTTCACGGATTGGCACATGCCCTTGAAGTACCAGCGAATGCTGGCGTAAGTGGTCAGTTGGGTTTTTATGCAGGGATGCTAGTGACGATGCTGGCGCTATATGCAGTTGGTACGTTGGTCAGCCAGCAGCTACAGCAGCGCCTAGGTGATAACTTATGGTTACAGCGTGGTCTGGTCGTACTTGGACTGGGTGCGGTGTTTGTACCTGCTCTAGTATAGGGTGTATTATTGCAAGACTTTGAGCGTAGTCTGAGCTGATACGTCTTGCGTAACGATCATGCTAGCGATTGGTTAATCAAAAAAGCCATTGAGCGTGCACAAAAAAAATACGGCCCCGATCGATGATCGGGGCCGTATTTTTTGATATGTAGAACAAGAGTGCTGTATGGTGTTATGGTTTAACACCATACAGCGCTCATTCTAGATTACATGCCTTGCTGCTGTTGTTGCTGAGCCGCTAGCAAATCTTGGTAGCTGACTTCTTTGTCAGTCACTTTGCCTTGGCTGATCAAGTAATCTACTACTTGGTCTTCTAGTACCACAGACTCAATGTTAGCGCGTTGCTGCTTGTCATTGGTGTAGTACTCGATTACTTCCGCTGGATCTTCGTAGTTTTCAGCCGCTTCTTTGATGAAGGTTTCAACACGCTCTTGATCTACTTCTAGACCTTTGGTGTCGATAACACGGGCAACGATGATACCAAGACGGGCTGCACGTAGCGCTTGCTCTTCAAAGAGCTCATTTGGCAGCATGTCTTTGTCGAAGCTATCAGCGCTCGCACCGAACTGCTGAGAAAAACGTTGCATCATCATGTTGCGTTGACGCTCGATTTCTTGCTCTAGCATGGCGCTTGGTACGTCAAACTCGTTCTTTTCTAGCAATGCATCAAAAGTCGCTTGCTTCACTTGGCTACGCGCAGCGTTTTTGATTTCGCGTTCCATGTTTTTGCGTACGTCTTCTTTTAGTTTATCTACGCCGCCCTCAGTCACGCCAAATAGCTCTAGGAAAGCATCATCGATTTCAGGTAGTTTAGATTTTTCAACCAATTTTACGTTGATTTTGAACTGAGCTTCTTTACCAGCTAGGTTCTCAGCTTGATAATCTTCTGGGAAAGTCACGTCGATGGTTTTTTCTTCGCCAGCTTTCATGCCTTTGATGCCAGATTCAAAACCTGGAATCATCTGGTTGCTACCGATCACTAGTTTGAAGTCTTCAGCAGAGCCGCCTTCGAATTTTTCACCGTCGATAGAGCCTTCAAAGTCAAAAGTCACTTGGTTGTCTTTTGCCGCCATGCCTTTTTTCTCAACGAATTCTTCACGTTGTTTTCTTAGGTTTTCGATCATGGTGTCAACGTCTTCGTCACTGACGGTTGCCGTGTGACGCTCAACTTCGATTTCATCGATACCTTGTACGTCGATTTCTGGGAAGATCTCAACAGTGGCTTGATATACCAAGAAATCGTCTTCAAGTTTGACGTCGTCGATGTTTGGCATGCCAACCGCGCGGATGTCTTCAGATTTGATCGCTTCAAAGACCGTATCACGGATCACATCGTTGATCACTTCTTGCTGGATGCCCGCACCGTACTGTGAGCGGATGTGCGACATTGGCACTTTGCCTTTACGGAAACCGTCGATTTTGGCGGTTTTCGCCACTTGGCTGATGCGGCCTTCTACTTTGTTTTGAATTTTTTCAACGGGTACTTTAACCGTGAGCTGAGTCTCTTTATTAGATAGCTTGTTGGTTGTGACTTGCAAATCTGTAGCCATGTTCATTACACCTTTAGGATTAAGTAGTACATTTGATTAATGAGATAGTACTTAGGGTTAAATGGTAATAGACAAACCGTGCCTCAAATTACGGGCGTGTACGACGGTTGCCGCTGGAATAAATAGGGGATAATGATAAGCCCGCCACTTCAAAATCAGCACCAGTAGCAATCGCCGCTGATACTAAAGGGTGACACTGTCGAAGTTGTCAGGGTTACCAAATATCAGTTATAAACCGTTAATGCACCGCATAATAACGCTTTTTGGTGAATTATACAGGCAAATAACGGCCTTCAACAAAATTTTAAAAGTAGAACAGTATAATCTATCTGCTTATTAAAGTAAAAATTATCTCTTTGACGGCAGGGTTTCTAAGGTTTTTTGCGATTACAAGCGCACTTATTTTACAAGAGAACCTATAAAATTTTTATAAGAGAACCTATAAAGGCAGTTGTGCCAATAATTGCTGAATAGCCTGCCCCCGATGACTGAGACGATTTTTATCAGCCGCGCTTAGGCTTGCCGCACTAGCTTGTAACTCAGGTAACCAAAACAATGGATCATAGCCAAAACCGCCGTCACCATGCGGTGCGTCTAAGATCTCACCGCGCCATAAGCCTTGAGCAATAATGGGTAGCGGGTCATCCGCATGACGTACCATCGCTAATACGCAAACGAACATACCCTCAATCGGTGTGTCAGGCTGGGTCGTGCGTAATGGCTGCAAGTCAGCAATGAGCTTGGCGTTGTTTTTGTCATCATTGCCATGCTCGCCAGCATAACGCGCCGAGTAGATGCCGGGGGCATTACCGAGGGCAGGCACGCACAGTCCTGAGTCATCAGCAATCGCAGGCAGTCCGCTCAGACGGCTGGCATGGCGTGCTTTGATAATGGCGTTTTCGACAAAGCTGAGCCCATCCTCTATCGCATCGTCGATATCGAGCTGACCTTGCGGGACAATCGTCACGTCCAAGTTCGCTTCGGCAAATAGCCGTTTAAACTCAGCCAATTTGCCTTTATTATTACTGGCCAGCACCCACCGGTTATCAGAGGTTGATTGGGGAGCGAGTTGTACGGTATCGGTAGTGCTCATAGGGTCGTTCCGTTATATAAAAAATATGAATGAATTAGTTGAGCTTTAACTTTTGGTATTTTTATAGATGCTATATAGATCGACCTCGATAACGATGTTAGTACCGATGGCATAGGGTTTGACGAGGTAAAAGGTCATCGTTGAATAAATAACCAGTGACGATGCAGAATATACGAGCTATAACATTTGGTAACTGATATTATTAGGGGCTGTTGTTATAATAGTGACCAAGCTACAGTGAAATATATCTTATAGCTTGTGAATATTAAGTTAATAAAAGTCTATAGAGTCAAACACTTGGCTTTTGGACGAACAATAACAGCTAGGTTAATTTTGGATTCATAATAATACGTGATACAGTGTTAAGCAATCACGTGTATTAAGCGATAACATTCACTTCAAACAATAAACTCAGCCAATTTAGCTCGATACCAAGTGTTTCTATTCTTAAGGCGTATCTATTTTAGGTATGTCTGTATTTAGAGAGACAGTAGTATGAGTGGCCAAATAAGCAAGGATAAAATAATTATGTCAAATATTACTTTACCAGATCTCCCATATGCAAAAGACGCGCTAGAGCCACATATCAGTGCCGAGACGCTAGAATATCATCATGACAAGCATCATGCTGCTTACGTAAACAAGTTAAATGAGCTACTACCAGGTTCTGGTTTAGAAGACAAAACCTTACCAGAAATCGTCAAAGCGACTGCTAAAGATGACAGCAAGCAAGGTATGTTCAACCAAGCAGCCCAAGTATGGAACCACACGTTCTACTGGAACTGCATGACGCCAACAAACGGCGGCGGCGAACCTACTGGCGACCTAAAAGCCAAAATCGAAGAAGATTTCGGTAGCTACGACAAGTTCCGTGAAGAGTTCAAAAACGCAGCATTGACTCAGTTTGGTTCAGGTTGGGCATGGCTAGTCGCTGATAAAGTGGGTGGCAAACTATCAATCGCCAAAACTGCTAACGCCGATACCCCACTTGCACACGACCAAGTCGCTGTATTGACTTGTGATGTATGGGAACACGCGTACTATGTAGATTACCGTAACCGTCGTCCTGACTATGTTGATACGTTCCTAGACAAGCTCGTAAACTGGGACTACGCAAACGCAAAATATAAAGGTCAAGACGCAGGTGTTGAAGAGTAATCTTGACGCTTAAGTTTTGATATAAAAAAAGAGCGCCGTTTGGTGCTCTTTTTTTTGTGGGCGAGATAAAATTGCGGTTATTTTTAGAACACTTTATCGATGCATTACAGAAAGTAAGTGATCGCCAGTGAACCTTTATCAGCAAAAAAATGTTCAGCAGCGCTATAATGATTTTCAATAAAAAATGGAATTAACACGGAGGGAGCTCGTGAACAAAGCGCGCATCGCTGTACTTGCTATTTTGACACTGTCGGTCATTAATCTATGCTTTATGATATTTAGCAACTTGGTAGGGATGCGGGCGTTTCCTGATTATTCACCCATGGTAATGACATTATTTAATGTGTTTTTGATTACCCTTGGGCTGCTGAGCATTTGGCAGCTGTTTACAGGAATTGACGGTCATGCGATGCGCGGCAAGATACTGCTGTTGCTCGCGGTGGAGTTTTTTGCGGTTTATGTGGCGGACATTGCCAATATCTTTCCACGTAGCACAGAGCCGATGGGGCAAACGCCGTTTGCGGTAGAAATCTTTGGTGCGGTGCTGGCGGTGTTGTTATTTGTGAGTGCGAGTTGGTATATCAAGGCGGTGAATGTGCCTGAATCTGTGTGATGGGCGCGGGTGATGTGAAAAAAGGACACGGTGGGTGTTCTTTTTTTATTATTAAACAGCTTTATTCATCATATCCGTAATCAGGTTCTAAAGTTCCAAAGTCAATTGATGTTATGGGGTCTACAACTTCTACATCTTCAATATCCACATCTGATAAATCACCATTTAGGTCGCCACATATAGTGACTAATATGGCAGATTCAAACTGCTCTTCAGCAGTAGTTACAATCCCACCTAGTCCAACAGAATCACGATCTATTGAGTCATAGTGAGAAAGAGAAAATTCTCCTTCTACTTTAACTGAGATAACAGCATTCATTTCCAAAACAACGTAATCCTCTGCGTGATCTACTATTTTGAAGTCATGACTGGCTAACTCAAAGTCACTTAACCATCCATGGCAGCCATCTGGCTCCCAGTAGTGAGAAGAGTCTGCTTCTTGGTCTGGTGTGAAGCCATCAAGTACCACCTCTAAACTACTACGAATTCTCTGTAAAAAATCAGCTGCATCAATACTATTTTCTTGTTCTAATTGAGAGGTAAGTAAAGACAAGAAGGCAAAATGTGCTGTCTCTTTATTAAATTTACTTAATGCATCTGCAAAATCTTCAATGTAATCGATATTATCTGACATTTCACAGTATTCTTTCCAATCTCCATCCCTGCCAACTGCTAAGACCTGCAGATCATTTTCCTTCGCCCATGCTTCTGTCGCTAAAAGGACAATTGCATCAGGAAATTCATTTTTTTTCTTACCTGTCTCTGCGAAAGGGGCCTTGTTCTGGAAGTATTGCTGTAAAAGTTAAGATACTGATACATACTTTCCGCAATCAAGAACTAAAGCTCCCGTACTAAGTATAAATTTATTAATACGATTTTCAGCAACTCCTTTAATTTCATTACTATCAATCAAAACTGATTTTGCATGATTTAGTTCACTACCATCAAAAAACAGATGATCTCCAGCATCATTTAATGCTTTCTCTAGAGATGCACGTGCGCTTTTTACCTTGCTTTCTAAGTGGTTTCTGACTTCACTTTTTATAACGTCTGGTAAAAGGTAGTGTATTTCACTATCTTTAAATTGGTTTAATTTTCCTAGTAAGCCTTTTTCTAGCCTTAAACCATTTTTATCGAAGATACAAGTATCTACAAGGATTGCGCCATATTGCTTATCTTCATCAGAATCCATTTTTTGTCCTTAGGTTTTTTCAATGCGTTGTTTCTTACAAAACAGAAATAATTAACAATTGTTTACACTAGTTTTACTCCAAAACCCCAATCCCTGTCACCAATAATAACCAACTTTATTCAACCACTTTCCAGCCACTATCACCATCTACCATCGACTCATCAAACACCCTTTTAAAGCCTTGCTGAATCAGCTCAAAGCGTGACGGTGTAGGCTCGTTGTCTGCTCTAATTACAGGGGCGTCTATCGGAGTGAGGGCTTGCCATTGCGCATTGTCATTGGTTTTATCCGCTAATACAAAACTAAAGAACGCCGTGTTACCTGCCATCATACGCAAATCATCAACGACCAGCTGTTCGCCTGCATCGCCAGTAGTAGAAGCGGCGGGTAGCATTTGGACGCGATACCCTGTCCAGTGACCAGAGAACCAGTCAAGACGCTGGGCATAGGGTCGGCTTTGCGCTGGCAGGTTTGCCCGTAATGTCTGCGCGTTGTCGTACTGCGTCAGATAGCGATATTCAGGCAAGCGGCTATCTAAGACACTGCCTCTGAGTTCAATCAGTCTATGCTCATTATCTTCGGCAACGGTACGCCACATAAGGATTGTTGGCAACACAGGCATGGTTTTGATGCGCGTGGTATGGATATTAGCTGCTGCCAAAGTTTGCTCCGCTTGCGACTGTGCGTGGTATTTTAGTCCTAAGCCCAATAATAAATAGCTGCTACTGAGGAGCAGCATCCAAACCGCAAGGCGTTGACAGTTCATCAGCAGTCCTGCTTTGAATACCGCAAGCTTGCACCCTTTTATAATGCCCACGATTACCGCTATCAGTAGCGGTAAGGTATAGAGTGGATCAATGATAAAGACGGAGGCAATACTGATTGGGGTTATCTGCAACGGGTCTTGTAGCGGCCAAAAAAGCTGCGTACCGTAGACGGTAAAGCTGTCCAAGATAGGGTGGGTGGTCAACACCAACGTCATGGCGAGTGCTAAGCGCCGCGTTGAATAAGGGAGCGGCATATCGCGCCAGTGGTGATAGCGGCTAATCAGCCAAGCGCCGATGATACCTACTGCGCTCAGGACAAATAAGGAATGACTAAAGCTACGATGGTAGGTCATGTCGCTGATGGGGTCAGGGTAGCTAATCAGGACATCCAAATCAGGCAGCGTGCCCAGTATTGCGCCGTATAGGTAGGCTTTGCGACCCTGATATTTGCCAAGTAATGCCCCTTGGACGCTCGCACCTAAGACGATTTGACTGAGTGAATCCATAGCGCTCTTATTAAATTAGGGTTTAGGTTAACTACAGTACGTCAAAGTTATGCGCTATTAGCGCCTCACGCAGCATCGCAATATTATAATACGCGTGCGCCTTCACCGTGTTTTGAAAAAAGATATATAGCACATCAAAATGCTGGCGCTGATTGCCAATCGCTTGCGCCCAGTCCTGCATCTCCGCCTCAGAGTAGCGATAATCATGACGATCGCTGGCGCTCATCGCATCCCACCAGTTCAGATTATTGCCATGCATGCGCAGGTAGCCGGTGCGCTCGGTGAATATCAATCGTGATGGCGGTAGACCGCTGACTTTAGGATAGTCAACGCTGCACCAAATGAGACCTTGCTGTTTAAAGCTATCGACTACTTGCGGGGTGTGCCATGCGTTATGACGAAACTCGACTGCTAGCGGATAATCGCCAAACCAGCTGACCAGATTGGCCAGATATAGCCGATGCTCACGAGTACGATCAAAGCCATGGGGGAATTGCAATAGTAGAGGCGCGAGCGCATCGGCTTCGATGAGTGGGGATAGGGCGTTTAAAAATGCTTGTGCATGCTCGCTTGTGCCTTTGCGCGCATGGGTAAAGTCTTGATGCAGCTTTACCGCAAACTTCAACTCGCTATCGGCTTGTACATAGGCTTTGTCGATCATACCAGCAAAGGCTTTTTGGCCGATGGG
>NZ_LNDJ01000111.1 GCF_001444505.1 Psychrobacter piscatorii
TTCCCGCTTATTATCGAATCATCGTGTTGTTAACAACTACTCCGTCTCGATAGGCTGGCTATTTTAGCAAATATTCTGTGGGTGTCAACACCTTTTTTAAAAATTATGGCTAATATTTTTAGTCCAGACCTTCGTTTTTGAGGAAATGTAACATAAGCAATTGATTTAAAAACAGGAATTACTTTTAGAGAAATATAAATTATTTTATATTAATAATAGCACTTTGAGGTTTATCCTCTGTCATTGATACCTACTACTTTGGTTAAACCTTATCGCTCT
The DNA here is from genome assembly GCF_001444505.1 of Psychrobacter piscatorii. Taxonomy (GTDB): domain Bacteria; phylum Pseudomonadota; class Gammaproteobacteria; order Pseudomonadales; family Moraxellaceae; genus Psychrobacter; species Psychrobacter piscatorii_B. The sequence goes on from NZ_LNDJ01000111.1 coordinate 280, forward strand.
ACAATTTACCTTGTGTGACGTTTGTACATGACTATAAATTTTTTTACTATCACTAAAAGCAAAACGTTACTTCATTATGAGCAATGTCTATTTCACTTACAATCATACGCTCTATTGTTACTTTTTCTATCTTGGTTTTACTTGGTTAACATTATTATACTTATCTACAATGACAGCTCGAACAGGCTTTTACTGTCTTAGTAGGTGATTGGGCGTCGATAAAGAGCCATAAAAAATAGCGCCATTACCTGCTGCAACGCGATTTACTTTGTTTGATTTTGCTTTTTACCATTTATCGAGAGGATGCTTTTCATGAAAAAACTATTGACCACTAGTGTGATGGCGGCTTCATTGTCCGCGCTGACATTGACTGGTTGTACCAGTACGACCAATACTGGTGCCATCGGCGTCGATCGTCAGCAGTTATTGTTGGTTTCTAGCGAGCAAGTACTGCAGTTATCTGCACAGAGCTACGCGAAGACACTGCAAGATGCAAGATCAAAAGGTGTATTAGATACCAATACCGCCCAATTGAATCGCTTGAAAAACATTGCTAATCGTTTGGTTGGTCAAGTGGGTGTTTATCGTGCAGATGCAGCAAAATGGAAATGGGAAGTACACACGATCAAATCTGATCAGTTGAATGCTTTTGTTATGCCAGGTGGTAAGGTTATGTTTTACTCAGGCATCATTGACCGTCTGAACTTAACTGATGATGAGATTGCTGCGATCATGGGTCATGAAATCTCTCACGCATTACGTGAGCACTCACGTGAACGCATCTCACGCGAATACGCGACCCAAACAGGTATCGGTGTTGCTGCTAGTATCTTTGGTCTATCACAAGGTCAAGCGCAGTTAGCAAGCGTTGCTGGCGATCTAGGCTTGAGCCGTCCGCACAGTCGTACCCAAGAGAGCGAAGCCGATCAAATTGGTCTTGAGTTAATGGCGCGCGCAGGTTATAACCCGCAGTCCGCTATTACTTTATGGCAAAAAATGCAGCGTGCGAGCCAAGGCGAGCCGCCTCAATTCCTAAGCACTCACCCAACGAGCAGCAGCCGTATCGCGGAGCTACAATCATTGATGCCAAAAGTAATGCCACTGTATCAAAAGGCGCGTCGTTAACACGTGACTTAGCGTATTAAGCTACGACTCATGAAGTGCGCAAATACCAAAAAGCAAAGTACAGACTCTGAGCTGCGCTTTGCTTTTTTACTTTTACTATTTATGGTTGTCACAGTTTAAGAGGTCTTAAAACGCGCGCTATACTGGTTTCTATGTCTGCTATAATGCCGATAGATATCATTTGCAGATTGCCTAATAGAATTGCGCAATATACATTGAAGGATTGTTATGAGCACTACACCTACCGCCGATGCACTTCATGCCAAGCTACAGGCTCTAGAGCCGCAGCACATTGAACTAATCAATGAGTCAATGGCCCATGCTGGCTATTTCGAAGGTAAAGAAAGCCACTTTAAGCTCACTATTGTCAGTGAGGCATTCGAGGGCAAGCGACTGGTCGGGCGTCATCAGCTAATATATGGATTGGTTACGCCTTTATTGACGTCCCAAGGCGGTCAAGTACATGCCTTAGCCATTCATGCTTATACACCGACAGAGTGGCAAGGTCAAAGCCCTGACAGTCCATTATGCGCGGGTCAAAATAAATAGCTGACAATAAAATGTTTTAAACAAGCCCATATAATGCAGTTCTAGCAGGAGCGATACTCGATGAAACATCTACACATGCTGATGGCGGTACTGACCATTGTGCTGTTCTTATATCAAAGCTACTTAGTGCTCAGCGCAAATAGACTCGCGCCACGCGTGGTCAAAATCGCCACTCATATTATCTATGCATTACTTATCGTATCAGGCGCTATTATGCTCATGCAGCTGATGAGTGCTAATGCGCCTGTGCAGTGGGTATTTGCCAAAATTATCTTACTTATTGCGGCAATTAGCTCAAGTATTAAAGCCTTTAATGCCCATGCGACACCCGCTCAAAGCAAAACAGGTATCCTGATTTCAGCTGTCGCGTATGTTGGCATTGTAATACTCGCCTTTGCCAAACCCGCCAACCTATTTTGATAAGTAATTGTTGTTGTAGCAGAGCTTCAATATTTTGAGTAAATATCGTACTGCTATCGCACAAGCAGGCGTATTGATAAGACCGTAAAATATTTAACCATTTATATTTTTTCAATATCTTAATAATGCTATTTTTGCTATCTTAAATAGATATAAATACAATTACTTAGCCTAATGGAGCCACTATGAAAACGTTTACCACAGCGACACTACTGGCAACAGTTGGCGTTTTTGCGCTCTCAGGCTGTGCTTCTACGGGCAATGTCACGCCGCAATATGTGCCGCCCAGCACTTATCAAAACTATGATTGCCAAGCATTGAGCCAAGAATACAATCGCGTCAACCGTTATGTCGAAGCTGCTCGCAATGAGCAATCTACTTTTGCAGCGTCCGGCGTGGGCGTGGGGATTTCTGCAGGACGCTGGGGTATCTCGCCCAATATTAGCTTAGGGGTTGGCAAAAGTGACAACACCAAAGCGCGTGACGCAAAATTATCAAGGCTCTATGGTGAGCGCGATGCGATTGTCCAATCTGCCCGTATTCAACGTTGTAGTTTTGCCAATGGCATCAAAATCTACGGTGAATGAAATTAGATAAAGACACCCGACCGACAATAAGATTAAATAGTTGCCATGAGCAATAAAAAGCCAATACGCGCTAAACGTATTGGCTTTTTTAGTTAGGGCTTTGGTGAGCAGCTGGCCTCAGACTACGCCTGTAAGCTTTGTACCCACTGAATGATTTGATGACTGGGTAGTGCGCCTGACTGACGCGCGACTTCCTTACCATTTCTAAAGGCAACCATCGTCGGTAAGCTGCGGATATTATAAGGGGCTGCCGCTTGCTCATATTTATCCGTCTGTACTTTGGCAAACACTACCTGCGGCAATTGACCAGCAGCCGTCTTGAACTCTGGCGCCATCATAATGCACGGCTGGCACCAGCTCGCCCAAAAATCTACGATGGTCAATACGTCGTTTTTTTGGATAACCTTATTGGCCGTTAGTGCATTCAGCTCATGCGGGCTTGCGGTCAATAATGATTGACTACATTTACCGCATTTCGGTGCAGCGCTTAGCCGTGCAGCCGGAACACGATTGGTTGCGTGGCAATGCAGGCATACTAAATGAAAACTGTGTTCACTCATTATCTGTGTCCTATTTTAATTGTTCTGGAGTGTCTCGATCGGTTTGTATCAATAATTTTAGCATAATCATTTATAGATAAGTGCCTACCCTACAGCGCGATGTGATATATCATATTTTTTAGTCATGACACGCTTTGATTTATTCACCAAGGGCATTGATGGGTACTTTTAGATAGCGCGTACCGTTATCTTCTGGCTCTGGAAAGTTCCCCGCATCAATATTCACTTGTACCGCTGGTATAATCAGACGCGGCATGTCCAAGGTCGCATCGCGGCGCTCACGCATTTGCACAAACTCTGCTTCGTTGATACTGTCTTTGACATGGATATTTTCTAATTTTTGCGCCGCAACCGTGGTCGTTGGGCAGTGCTGGCGACTCTCACGCGGATAGTCATGACACAAGTACATCACAGTATCTTCAGGGAGTGCGAGCAGTTTTTGAATAGAGCGATAAAGCGTCTTTGCGTCACCACCTGGGAAATCACAACGAGCCGTGCCCACATCAGGGGCAAATAACGTATCGCCGACGAAGACCACTGTTTTCTCATTATCAGATGCCATATAAGCCATATCAGCACGAGTATGACCTGGCACATACATGGCTGTGATTGTAATACTGCCGAGCGCTAACGTCTGACCGTCGTCCGTCAAAATATCAAACTGACTGGCATCGGTGCGGAAACTGGTATCAAAGTTAAAGATTTGCTTAAATATTTTTTGTACTTCAGTGATGTGCTGACCGATGACCAATTGTCCACCAAGGCTTTCTTTGACATGGATCGCCGCCGATAAATGATCCGCATGAGCGTGCGTCTCAATAATATATTTCAGCGCCCAACCGCGCTCACGTACGAACTCAATGACCTCGTCAACGCTGCTTGTGCTCGTCCTACCTGATTTTGCATCAAAGTTTAATACTGGATCAATCATGGCACATAGCTGCTGCTCGACATCAGCCAGTACATGTGTGTAGGTTTCTGTGTCTCTATCTAAGAAAGAATGAACTTGCATGGCTGCCTCTTTGTCTATTTATGAGTGTTGTGGCAATGTGGTTTTTATATTCAATTAACGCTTAAGTATGATATTGAGTCGTATATAATGATTGCTTATCATTACGATTTATTTGTTATTACTAATATAGCAACTGCAATACATTTTATCAATTTATATAATGTAAATAATGATATCTTGCTATGTGGCGCGATATCATTGATAATCAACCATATATTATTAAAAATAATATGGCAGTGACTGCCCTATTATATAAGGAGCTTATTCTGGCTACTTCTACTTCACCAATGAGTACATCTACTCACAGCGCTAACCATGATACCTCCTCTGATAGCGCCGACTTTTCATCTATTGATCTTGCCAAACAAATGCAACAAGCATCGATGCAGGCCAGCCAATTACTAAAGTCGCTCTCTCATCCTGATCGCCTACTTTTACTTTGTCAGTTGACACAAGGTGAGTACTGCGTCGGTGAGCTTGAGGGGTTGGTTGGTGTTGGACAGCCAAGCTTGTCGCAGCAACTGGGTATCTTGCGTAAGGATGAGCTGGTTGCCACTCGCCGTGAGGGCAAGCAAATTTACTATCGTATCGCAAGTGATGATGCTTTAGCCGTATTAGATCTGCTTTATCAGAGATTTTGTGCCAAAACCGAATAATGCCGTACTCGCCTGACTGTTTTATACTGCTTTCTATCTTGGTGATGTATTGATATGTCTTCTATCGCTGCACGTCTGATTCCTACTTGGCTGCGCCAATACCAGCTCACAGCATTACCGACTGATCTGGTCGCAGGACTGGTGGTGGGCGTACTGGTGATACCACAAAGCCTAGGTTATGCGGTACTTGCTGGTCTGCCGCCCGTGTATGGTCTGTATTCTGCGATCGTGCCTGTACTCGTCTATGCTTGGCTGGGTTCTAGCAACGTACAAGCTGTTGGGCCCGTCGCGATCACTGCCATCATGACGGCCAGTGGTCTACTGCCTTATGCTGAGCAAGGCACAGAGCAGTATGCCCTGATGGCGAGTTTGCTAGCATTAATGGTAGGCGCATTGCTGTGGATTGCAGGGCGGCTAAAGCTTGGCTGGATCATGCAGTTTATCAGTCGCGGCGTCTCAGCAGGGTTTGTGAGCGGCGCGGCAGTGCTTATCTTTGTCAGTCAGCTAAAGTATCTGATGGCGATACCTATCGCTGGTAGCAGCTTGGTTGGCTATTTATCTACCATGCAGCGCTATGCCAGTCAGGTGCATCCGCTGACCTTAGTGATTGGTATTATCGCGTTTGTACTTTTGGTCGCTAACCGCTATGCGAGTCAATGGGTATGGCGAACGTGGCTGTCATCATCGTATGCCAAATGGGCCGAACGTTTATTTCCATTGGTTTTACTGGGTATTGCTATCGTTCTGAGTATGCTATTGCACTGGAATTCGTTAGGGGTTGCGACCATTGGTCGTATTCCACAAGGTTTACCCAGCTTTACGCTACCGCATATGACCGACCTACAAGAAGCGCTCAAACTCTTGCCGACCGCAGGATTGATGGCACTAATTGTTTTTGTCTCTAGCAGTTCCGTTGCCAGTACTTACGCACGCTTGCGCGGTGAGAGCTTCGATGCCAACCATGAGCTGACGGGTCTTGGTCTTGCCAATCTATCTGGCGGACTGTTCCAGAGCTTTGCGGTCGCAGGTGGCTTTTCACGCACGGCGATCAATGCAGATTCTGGAGCAAAGACACCCCTTGCCAGCCTTGTGACGGTGCTGGTAATGATTGCCGCACTGATTGCCTTTAGTAATGCACTTGCACCCTTGCCTTATGCGTTACTCGGTGCAACCATCATGGCCTCTATCATTGGTCTGATAGATATTGCGACTTTAAAGTCTGCTTGGCAACGCGATCGCTTGGATGGGGCTAGCTTTTTGGCAGCGTTCGTCGGTGTGCTCATATTTGGGCTAAATACGGGTTTGGTTATTGGGCTAATGGTGTCATTCGCCAGTCTCATTTGGCAATCAAGTAAGCCACATGTCGCCATCGTGGGACAGCTGGGCGGTACCGGACACTTTCGCAATATCAATCGTCACGATGTGGTGACTTTTGACAATTTATTGATGCTGCGTATCGATGAGAGTCTGTTTTTTGGCAATAGTGAATCGGTACACCACCGTATTCTAAATGCCATGCAGCAATATCCAGCAGCGCAGGAAATTATTTTGATCATGGCCGCGGTCAATCATATTGATCTGACAGCACAAGAGATGCTCAGTACCTTAAATAAAGAGCTTGCGCTGCAAAACAAGCGCTTACATTTTAGTTTTATTAAGGGCCCTGTCATGGATATCATCGGGCAGACACCGCTCATTAGTGAGCTGTCAGGGCAGGTATATCTCAGTACGTTAGATGCCGTCGATGCCTTGAAGGACATTTAGCTGCGTCATTATTTTTGTACCGCGCTTTTAATCGCTACTGTCGTCTATCGTACAATATCGCTATGATAGAGCCTGTGTTATGCTAGATTGACTGAACATAGGCTAATGGTACATAAACACATATCACCCGTCGTTTCAGTCTAAACAATGCTTGATCCCATTTTGATAATCTCTGCCAAGACCTCAATAATAAATATATATTAACAACGATAACTGAAGCTATTTATGACCGATGACCTAACGATTTATAAGCAAATCTATCCAAGCCAATGTATCAAAATTGCCGAGCTTGGCTATCGCTCAGTACTCAATATACGTCCAGACGCTGAGATCGAAACACAGCCTAACAGCTGTGATTTGGCAACTGCTACAAAAGAAGCAAACCTAACCTATCATCATCTACCATTCGATGATGAGCGCTTGAGTATGCTGACCGTAGAGCAGTTTGCTGAGTTTTATCATGCGATGCCAAAGCCCATATTGATGTTTTGCGGTACAGGCGCACGCGCCAAACTACTGTATCAAAGCGCATTGATGCAAGGCTTGCTATAGTCATATTGCTCGCTTTGGCTCAATCATAAATGTATTTTACACCACCAACTCAACCAATAAAAAGGGAGCTCCTATGAGCCATGAAGTTAGCTTTACCGGACAGATCACCCCTGACCAAGTCCCTATGATTGCCGAAAACGGCTTTAAAACCATTATCAACAACCGTCCTGATGGCGAAGAGCCAAATCAGCCAACCAGTGCAGAGATTGAAGCTGCTGCTAAAGAAGCAGGACTTGCGTACAAAGAGATATCATTTGCAGGTAACGAGCTGAATCAAACCCACGTCGAAGCATTTGCAGATTTCTTTAACCAAGCTGAGCAGCCAATGCTTATCTTTTGTCGTACAGGTAACCGCTCAAACGGTATCTATGAAGCCGCCAAGCAAATGGACTTATTAGACGATTAGTCTTTCGCCAAATTAACGAAATGTCCTACTTAAAACTGAAAACGCCCGTCCAAATATTGGATGGGCTTTTTTTGGGATATCATTTGAATGATAGAGATATCACGCAAGTTATAGACTGGTTAATTTTTGACATTGAGTACATAATCAAAAGTCACTGTGATCGTTGAATAGGATTTAAAAATGCAAAAACCACTACTGATTATCGGCAATAAAAACTACTCCTCTTGGTCGCTACGGGCATGGTTACTCTTAAAAGCGTTCAATGTTGACTTTGACGAGCAGCTGATTGAATTGTTTGATCCCTCAGCACGCCCAATACTTGAGGCGCATTCACCAACAGGAAAAGTCCCTGTATTGGTCTATGGTGAAGGCAATGAAAAAGTCACTGTTTGGGATACGTTAGCCATTGCGATGTATGTTAATGAGTATTTTACGGATATCAATATTTGGACAGGCATCAATAAGCCTGACACTAACGCTCAAACTGACCATCAAAATAGAATCAACAGCGCCTATTGCCAAAGCATCATTGCTGAGATGCATTCAGGGTTATCAGGTATTCGTAATGAGATGCCGATGAATATCAGAGCAACTGCTAAAATACAACCGAGCAGTGCGTGCTTATCTGATATTGCTCGTATTGAGGCTATCTTTGCCGATTGCTTAAAAGGACGTTCGACGAACAGTTATTTGTTTGGACATTTCACAGCAGCTGATGTCTTTTTTGCCCCAGTGGTGTTGCGATTACAGACCTATGCTGATGCATCCAATATCACTTTGCAACCACTGACTAAGCAGTATTGCCAGACCATGCTGAACAACCCGCATATCAAGGCTTGGATTCAAGCAGCACTGCAAGAGACACGGATGATTGAAGAAGATGAAGCGGGTGAGGTTGTCTCGTTATCGGGTATATTGTCGGCTAAATAACACTTTCCACAAAAAAACCACTTTAGCCAAGCTAAAGTGGTTTTTTATTTGATAAGACTTCGAGTATAACGTTTTACTGTTTTTGCTCTAATGCCTCTTTTACTGCTTTTTTGCCCCATGCACTCAGATCGAGATCTAATTTCTCATACTCTTGCGCATCGAATAACGGCTCTTTGACACCTGATTTTAATTGACGGGCAAAGTCGTCAAGTAAGCGCTTGGCACGCGGGAACAGCATAATCAAGGCCAATAAGTTGGCAAGTGCCAGTACGCCCATCAATGGATCGGCGAAGAAGAACACGGTGGTAGCTGCTGGAGCAACTGCGCCCAAGAACAAGATCGCAATCACCACAACACGCAACACCAAGGTTGCCGTTTTAGTATTCTTCTTAACCAAGAAGTTAATCGCATTTTCGCCCATGTAGTAGTTATACATGATCGAGCTTAATGCAAACAATAGTAGCGAGATGGTTAACACGTACTGTGACCAATCACCCAGCTGCGCGGTGAGCGCTTGCTGCGCCAGTACAATACCATCAACTTCGGCACCTGGCTGATAAACGCCGCTGAGCAAAATCATAAATGCCGTGGCACTACAGACAACAATCGTATCGATAAATACTGATAGTGACTGCGAGATACCTTGACTGACTGGATGCGTGGCATAAGCAGTGGCGGCAATGTTAGGCGCAGAACCCAAACCTGCCTCATTAGAGAACAGGCCGCGCTTCATGCCTTGCTCAATCGCCACACCGATACCGCCACCAACGACGGATTCAATACCAAATGCATTTTTGACAATCATTGCCATCAGTGCAGGCAGATCGGCGATATTCAACACGATGATAATTAGTGCCATCCCAATGTAAATCAACGCCATCACAGGAATGACAACGTCAGCGACCTTTGCAATGCGCTGGATACCGCCAAAAACGATAAATCCACCCGCAACCACCAGTACCGCACCTGATATCCAGCGATCAATCCCGAAGCTTTCAAGCGCGGAACCTGCTACCGTATTACCTTGGAATGCGATAAATCCAATGGAAAAAGACAGTAGTAAAGCAATAGCATAAATAACGGCAAGCCAGCGATAGTCTTTACCTAACCCATGTAAAATATAGGTCGCAGGGCCACCGCGAAAGTTACCATCAGTGTCTCTGCGCTTGTAAAGCTGAGCCAAGCTACATTCAACAATACTGGTCATCATGCCGATGAGGGCCACAACCCACATCCAAAAAACTGCACCGGGACCACCTAAAGAGATTGCAACGGCAACACCCGCGATGTTACCACCGCCAACACGTCCGCCGATCGACACGAGCAACGCCTGACGGGCAGAAATGCCGTCGTCTCCTACTTCGTCCGTCTTAAACACACGGAACATACGTTTAAAATATGTAAACTGAGCGAACCTGCCTACAATGGTAAATAATAAACCAAAAATAATTAACATAGGCACGAGTGCCCAGCCCCATGTTAGATCCCCGACTAGGGCAAAAAAAGATTCTATATATTCCATGCCTATTTTCCTTATAGTTCATGACGCTATGATAGGTTTTATTGGGCTTATTATCGCATCTAAGACCCGTATTTGTAACGAAAATGGCGCATTTGTAATGTAGATGATGACATTTTTCAAGAGAAATTGCTTTGTTCACTCATCAAAATGACTGGTTTTTAAACTTTAGGCGCTATTCTATAGAAAAATTCCTATAAAAACGCAAAAAAAAGCCACCTCAATTGAGGTGGCTT
>NZ_LNDJ01000112.1 GCF_001444505.1 Psychrobacter piscatorii
TATAAGCATTCTGATAAGGACAGCCAGAAGATCGTAGCGAGATGCTCTCATGGTTGATGTTTTTAGCAACTGGTCTGGGCCCTTATTCTGGTCAGTCTGTGCATTTTAGACACAAGGCGCTAGAAAAAATCCCCTATGCGATGAACCGCTATCTTCGTGAGGCTGAGCGTCATTACGAAGTGCTCGACACCCATTTGGAAGGCCGTGAGTATTTGGTTGGAGACGAGTATTCAATCGCTGATATCTCCGCATGGGGTTGGATAGACAAGGCAACGGTGGTATTGGGCGACGCAGGGTTAGATAATTATCCTAATCTAAAACGTTGGTTTGCCACTATTGATGCCCGTCCTGCGGTGCAAAAAGCGCGTAAAATTCCTAAAGGCATCGACTTTAAAACTGAGTTGGATGAGGTTGCTGCACGCGCGCTTTACCCGCAGAATTTTGATAATAACAGCAAAGAGGCGTAAAACGCTTTATAATAAAAAAGTGATTAAAAACAGCAACAGCGTACAATGCTTTGCTGCTACAAACCTTAGTCATTAACAGGTCAGTGGTGAATGCTATGCATGAGAATGCTAAAAAACTGTCATCTTCAGCTCGATTGTTGCGGTCAACAAGCCATATCTTATGGATTTAATCCTGACGCCAATAAACCTTTATCACCACCTCTGCGCGGCTAAGATCAAGCCGCTCTCTAAGCATGGGCCGTAGTGCCTTGACAGTGCTTGCCTCTAATGCACCCCAGACTTTATCAATTTTTATAGGTTGATCTATCAAATAATTACCTATCGTATTATCGATTAAGGACGCTAAATGCTGCCCTGAACATTGCTGATCGGTGACGATGGGAAGTACAGTAAAGTTGTCTTTAACGGTATTCTTAATAGTGCGCTCACTATTGCTGTCAATACGATTATTTATGCTACCAATATCAATACCACTACGTATTTTTACGGTATCAAAATAACGTTGATCCGCCGCGTTTTGTGTGACACTAACAACTAACGGCGGTGTTGGGTTTTCCCATAGCTCGAGTAATCTCGCGACAGTTGGCATAGACGTTTCATCAGCGATCAGTAACGCTTGACCGTCACGCAAATGCTCAATTTTTTCAGGAAACTCCCTTTTGGTCACTACGGTATCACCTGCTTGTAGTGAGTTTGCCCAATTACCGCCCGGTGTATTGCCATGCAAGAAAACATCGACCCACGCTTGTATGCCAGCAGGGGTTTGCCATGCTTTTCTTAAGGTGTAATAACAATGAGATCGAGCAAGGCGCGAGGTATTTTTACTGTCATCAATATTGTCAGCTGTCGTGTCTTTAATCAATGCATTGTGCTCTAAATCAAATAAATACGCGTAACCTGCCTCGTTGATGGGTACTGAGGTCGGGTTTGATGTGCCGTTAGTATTATTCAACGTAGGCATGTTCAGTTCAAGGCGGAGCATATTTTTGCTGACTCTATAACTGTCTTGCACATCAAATACTTGCTTGGTCAGTTTAATCGTTTTTTTACCCAGCTTTTTATCCGCTTTTTGTTTGAGTGCAATATATTGAATTTGTAGCTCATCAGGATGCGTAATGGCTGCAGGAAAGGCAATAAAAAAAGTCTGCCTCTGTTCAGGGTGATTTTGAGCATTGGTAGATGGAGATTCTGTATTTTTTGTCTGTACTTGTAACTCAAGGCCTTCAGCGTAAACGGTGGTTAATTTCACCTCTATATTATCCAATTCAGCCGTGGATATAGGAGTAAATGCGTTTAAAAACCCTAACAGCTCATCAAGGCTTTCTTCATTGATATAGGTGATGATGTCGTTTAGTTCAGGAGTGTTTAAGGAAGTATATGGTTTGTCTTGACCATAGGTATTATGTGCAGAAGATAGGAAGATATTAGCCATATTGATACTCATAAGCAGATGATAAGTGAGGAGATAAAACGTCTAGTTGGTTAATGATAATTGTTTTTATTATCGTTTACGAGTAAAATCCTCTTTTATTGTCGCTTTTGTTTCAAAACTATAAGCATCATCGACGCCAATTTTTACTTTTTATCAATTTTGATTTTTATCAATAATGAGTGCCTATATGCTACGTGCAAACCAACTGACCATCAGTCGACAAGGGAATACTTTACTAGATAACGTGAGCTGCGAGATTGATATCAAGCAGTTGGTGGCGCTAGTTGGACACAATGGTTCAGGAAAGTCGACTCTGATTAAGGCATTGGCAGGGGAGATGGCGAGTAGTAGCGGTAGTATTACCTTAGATGATACTCGCATCAATGATTACGGCAGTAAGGAGCTGGCACGTCATATGGCTTATCTGCCACAGCAACTACCTGACGCCGCTGGATTTACCGTGCGTGAGCTTGTGATGCTCGGACGCTATCCGCATCAAAAGTGGCTACAAAAGCCAACCCAAATGGATAGAGATAAAGTTGATCAAGCGCTAAAGGTGACCCAAACCGAAGCCTTTGCTGATCGCATTACATCGACGCTATCAGGCGGTGAGCGTGCCCGTGCTTGGCTTGCGATGTGCTTGGCGCAAGATACCAAGTACCTACTGCTTGATGAGCCGCTCGCTGCATTAGATATGCATTATCAGATTGAGGTCATTCAGCTTATCCGCCGCTTGGTAGATGAGCAGGGCTTGAGTGTGGTGATTATTATTCATGATATCAATCTGGCGGCGCAGTATGCCGATCGAATCATTGCGCTAAAAAACGGCCGAGTTTGCCACAATGGCACTATCAAAAGCACGATGCAATCTGAGGTATTATACGATATTTTTAATGTGGATATGCAGCTGCTCAGTCATCCCATTACTGGGCAGCCTGTTGCAGTTGCTTGACATCAGATCGCTTCTCTTTCACCCAAACTCGCCTAAAAAGATATGCTCCTATGTTTTCTATTTTTTATCAATACGAATCATTCAAGCGCTCGATACTCATGCCAGCGTCAGTGACGCCAATAACAGTACGCAAGTGGCAGACGCTTTTAGCTTTTATAATATTAGTCTGTCTAACGTTGACCGCTTGTAGTCACTCAGCATCTGATAAAGATATTACTCACTTTGATACATCACCTCCCAAAGATATTACCGAAACAGCAAACAGCCATAGTGACCGTATTAATAGTGATCGTATTGATAGTGACCGTATCAATATCGTCTCCCCTGATTGGGGCAATGCTGCAACGCTGACGGCGATGGGGCATGCACCGATTGCCACTGGTGATATCAGAGTGTGGGACAGATGGGTGGGGCGCCCCCATCTCCCAGCAGCAACCACCGATATTGGGATTCGTTATCAGCCCAATGCTGAGCTGGTTGCACAGCTTCCTGTTGATATGGTCATAGATAATGCTTTTTATGAGCATGCCCGTAGCTTATACGGTGATGTGCCTGCGCAGTCGGTGATGTTTGCGGCAAAAGGGAAAACGGCAACGTGGGCTGACTATACCGAACCGACGCGCGCGCTTGGTGCATTGATTGACAATCCCAAGATGGCTGAAGACTATATTGTACAAAGTCAAAAAGACATACAGCTTGCCAGTCAGCAGTTTCAGCAGCGCTATCCAATAATCAAAAAGTTCGCGGTCGTCCAGTTTGCGGATGCCAATAACATGCGTATGTATGTGGCAAATAGCTTATTTCAGCCTGCGTTAGAGCAGATGGGCAAAGAGCTTGTGGTCTTAGGGGAGGGCAATCAGTGGGGGTTTGTACCGATACGAATGGGTGATTTGGCGCAGTTAGATGATGAGACTTGCCTGCTGATCATTGACCCACTCAGTCCCATCACCAGAGCTGAGATTAAGGACAGTTTGGTATGGCAGCGTTTGGGCTATGGTGAGCGCCGCTGTATGGCGGAGTTGCCGCCAGTCTGGATATATGGCGGGATGTCGTCATTGGTCAGTCTGGCCAATAATTTATCCACGGTTTCGTTAACAGGTGGCGCGATATAATGACTATTCATACCAATCATACGAGCAGTGCCAGCAACACCCATAGCGTTAATAGCCTAGGCTCCACGTCCTCCTCGCATACGGCAACTGTGATGACATCATCGCCCAAGCCGCCACCACATCCATCTCAGCCTCCGTCGTCTGTCGTGAGCAGCACAGTATGGCGATTGTGGGTGACTTTCATAGGATTGGTGGTTTTGTCCGTCTGCAGTGGCTGGGCACTATTAGAGCGAGAATGGACACGCCCACTCAGTGAGCTATTTTTACCAAGTTTGCAGCTTGATATTGCCAGTATGGCGACTCAGCTTCATTTGGTTGCGACCAGCGTGGTGGCGCTGTTGGCAGGTGGATTATTGGGCGTAGTCAGTATTTTGTTACAACAGTTGGTCAAAAATCCATTGGCATCAGACACCACTTTGGGAGTCGGAATTGGTGCCCAGTTGGCTATGTTGATTGTGACGCTATTTTTGCCGAGTTTAGCCAGTTATGGTGGCCTCTACGTGGCCTTTGTCGGTGCCATCATGAGTATGGGCTTGGTGTTTGCCTTGTCCGCGCCTAGTCGCTTCAATCCGCTGATTCTGATACTGGCAGGTCTGGTCGTCAATATCTTGCTTGCCGCTGTTGCCAATGTATTGGTGTTATTTTTTGCTGAAAGAAGCAACGGTATGTTGTCATGGGCCGCTGGGTTTTTGGCACAAAGCAGCTGGGATAGCAGTCGAGCATTGATGATCACAGCGACCTTGGCGGCGATAGCCTGCCTGCCTTTATTGAAGCCGCTGACCCTGATGAGCTTAGATGACTCACAAGCCAAACGTTTGGGCGTGCCTATCAATGGTATTCGCGCCTTAGTGGTCGTGATTGTGGCGGTGGTGACCGCACTAGTCATCAGTGAGGTTGGGCTGATTGGTTTTATAGGGCTTGGTGCCGCAAGCTTGGTCAATGCGCTAGGTATCTCGTCCATTGGTAAGCGCTTGGTCACGGCATTTGGGCTGGGTGCATTGTTATTGCTATTGACCAGTAACGTTGCCTTATTGCTTGAGCCGATACTGGGGATGCAAATTCCCGCTGGTGCCATGACGGGAATCTTAGGAGCGCCACTGATTATTTGGCTGATTTTGCGCCAGCGCCGCGATCGGATAGAAACCATCACCCCTATGATGAGCGGTCAAAACAAGACCATTGTGTTTTGGCGATGGAGCGTTGGAGTTATCATCACGATAATGTTGGCTTGTCTTTTTGTACAGGATATCAATGGTTGGGGAATTAGTACTGATTGGGCGCTGACACAGCAGTATCGTCTGCCTCGTAGCTTGAGCGCGGCGGCAACAGGGATGATGCTCGCGGTCGCAGGCGTATTATTACAGACGCTAACGCGTAACCCTATGGCGAGTCCTGAGGTTTTAGGGGTCAGCTCAGGCGCGGCGCTGGGGGTGATTTTAGGATTTTTATTATTACCCAGTTTGGGACTCTCTGCTGGAGCAGGTACGTTACTGATTTCAGGACTGTCAGGTGCGATGGCGGTGCTGCTGTTGGTCATTTGGCTGGCACGTAGAGTCAGCTCAGGCTATTTGCTGTTAGTCGGTATTGGTATCGCTGCCATGATGGATGGGGTCATGCACATGGTCAAGCTCTCAGGTGACCCTCGTCTCGAAGCGATGCTCAGTTGGCTATCAGGCACTACCTATAGTGCGCAGCCTAGTACAGTATGGTATCTGATGGGCATTGCGCTTATCTTATTGATACTTAGCTTATTGATTGTCAAACCCTTACGTGTTCTTGGTCTAGGGACGGGTGTCGCACGTAATTTGGGTGTGGCAGTGACCCCCGTGACATTATCACTACTGGCGCTCGTTGCTGCCATTAGTACCGCGAGCACGCTTGCTGTGGGTCCTTTGAGTTTTATTGGCTTGATGGTGCCGCATCTAGCCACCTCACTTGGAGCGGTAAAGCTCGAGCGGCAGTTGCCATTAGCGGCATTGTTAGGGGCGGGGATCATGGTGATAGCTGACTGGATTGGACGATATGTGATGTTTCCTTATGAGCTACCTGCTGGTACGGTGGCTGCTATCATTGGCGGTGGCTATTTCTTATGGCTTATTCGTAAAGTGCCAACCATCGCTAATGGTTAGTTTGTCTTTTTATGAAACGATGAACCAACAATCAAGCGCTTATGAATGACGCTCATAAAAATAGCAGGGATCAGCGCTTGAGCGATGAGCAAGTACGGCGGGTACTAGTGACCTTATTGCTCGGTGGTACGGTCATCAGCTTTAGTAACAGCGCGCTCAACCCAGCCATTCCTGTATTTATGTCAGTGTTTGACGTCGATATCGTGCTTGGCGGCTGGGTACTAAATGCTTATGTGTTGGCCATGAGTGTGGGGCTCATGCTGAGCGGTTACTTAAACAAAAGGTTTGCTTCTAAGCCAGTCTATTTGGCGGCAGTACTTGGGTTTATGCTCGGTTCGGTCATGGGTATGATGGCGTTTAATATGAGCTTTGTCATCATGGCGAGAGCCGTACAAGGGCTGAGTGGTGGGCTGATTATTCCGCTCTTAATTGGTATGCTGTATCAGATTTACCCAAAGCAGCAGCACGGTAGGATAATGGCGCTATGGGGCATCGTTATTATGATGTCCTTGGCATTTGGTCCTTTGATTGGTGCTTATTTGGTTGATCAGTTTGCATGGTGGACACTGTTTGCCGTTACATTACCCCTTATTGTGATCGTTATGGCGATGGTGTGGCGATTGATACCTGAACCTGATAGAGGCACGCATGACACCGCAAGCCCTTTTGATACGGTAGGGTTTGTCAGTTTGATCATCTGGCTACTGGCGATGATGATTTGGCTGAGCACCCTCAAAATAGATTTTACTCACGGTATCTCAAGGCGCGATGATTTGTTAAAAATAGTGGCATTAGGCGCATTGTCTATTTTATTTTTGCTGTCAGCCGTGGCTTGGTGGGCGTATGAGCGTCGTCAGAGCCATCCGTTGCTAAATGTTGGTTTGTTCGACAATAAAACTTATTTGCACAGTAATGTCATTAGTATCACCCAAACAGTAGGCTTGATGCTGTGTCTTTTATTATTGCCGATATTGATTCAGGAGGTGATGGGTGAAAGCGCTTTATGGACAGGCGTCGTTCTGATGGTTGCGACGCTCGTCGCCAGTATCACCACGCATTATGCTGGCAAGCGGGTAGACAAACGCGGTGCCCGAGGGATTGGTATGGCGGGTATCACGATTAGTGCGCTGTCTACTTTGATGCTCGCATGGTGCTTGTACCAGCCCACACTTTGGCTACTCATATTGACGATGAGTGTGCGCGGTGTCGGCGTGGGTTTGGCGTATCTGCCAACCACCACAGTGGGTTTTAGTAGCTTACCTAAAGACTCGGTCACTGAGGGAGCTGCACTCAATAATATCAGTCGCCGTATCATCTCTACCATCGTTATCACGTTGACAACCCTTTATATCCATAGTCGAAGCGCGCAGCTACTAGCCGCAGGTAGTGATGTTGGCATAGCAAGCGCTATCCAAGAAATACTGGTGATAATCGCGTTGATGCTATTGTTCACACTTCCTTCTGCCTGCAAATTACCCCGCGCGCCATAACGATCAACTTCATAGTTGGGCAGCATGTAGATTACCGGTGTCAATGACGATCTGCTTGAAGGCTTATCCCTTTTATCTATTTATTTGAACAAACTTTGAGACAAGCCGCTTATGTCACTGTCTAACCATTTCGCCAAATTTACCAAAGAAACGGACGGTAATTGCAGTAAGTCAGTCAACATGGTCACTCGCTACTTATAAAAACCTATTTGTAAATACTTATAGAAATAATAATCATTATCATTTAGAATGTCATTCACAAAGTTAGTACATACAGTATCATTTGCTAAATATAACGCATATCACTGCATACCTATCCAACTAAGTGAAACAACCTAAGTGAAGTAATTATGAAAAGCCGTCATCACGTTGCTCTATCTCTTCTTACCCTTTGTATCAGCCAGCAGTTATACGCCCAAACCAATGCCAATTCAGTACAAAGCGCATCAGGTGTGCAGGCCACCGCTGCAGCGACCTCGAATGCATCATCAAGCGATGTACCTAGTGTGACTTTAGATGCTATTACAGTTAGTGCCAATGCCAAAACAGGCACAGCGCTGGCACAGAAAATCAGCGAAATGCCTGCTGTCACGCAAGTGATTTATGAGGCGGACATTCAGGCGCAGGCGACAGGCAGTCGCACGGTTGGGGACATCTTAGCCCAGCTCGTGCCCAGCCTTGGCGTGAGCAGCGGCTCGGTTAGTAACTACGGCACGACCATGCACGGGCGTCCTGTACAGTATTTGCTAAATGGCGTGCCATTATCTGGCTCGCGCAGTCTGTCACGCGAGCTAAACAGCATCGACCCTGAGCAAATTGGGCGCGTCGAAGTGCTCTCAGGTGCGACCAGCATCTATGGCGCGGGGGCAGCAGGCGGTCTGATTAATATCGTGACCAAATCGACGGCAGGCTATGGCTTTACAGGGCGACACGCCTTGGCATCAACAGTAGTCGCGAGTTTAAATCCGACTCGCTTGGCTATCACGTAGGGCATAGCTTTGGTTATGGTGGCGAGCGCGTGTATGGTAATGTCGATATAGATTATGAAGCCACAGGTGGCAAGTTCGACAGTCATGGCGACCGCATCAGCCCTGACGCCAACCAAACCGACAACCAAGACACCGATACTGTCAGCGTCAACGCCAACCTTGGCTTCGATATCAGTGACACCAAGACCATGAATCTTGCGGCGACCTATTATGACAGCGAGCAAGATACCGATTATGGCGTCGATTATGGTGATAACTTGTCTGTACTGCTAAAAGGAACCACACCGTCACTACGTGCTATCGATGGCGCCGATATCGAAAACCAGCCCTACAATACCAAAAGCTCGGTCAACCTAAACTACAATGACAGTGACTTTTTGGGTTCTAACCTAAGTCTGACAGGCTATTACCGTGACGAAAAAGCACGCTTTTATCCGTCAGGAAAGCTTTTTAACAAACAAGCCCAAGAGGTATGGGTAAATAATGGCTTGACGGATGAAACAACCTTAGGAAAATTATTGGCTGCATCGGCTGTGGTTACTCAGTCTGAAGCCGATATTGAGGTGATGGGACTGCGCGCCGCTATGCAGACTGAAACCGATGTCATGGGTAAAAACACCTTGTTCAGCTATGGCGCGGACTTTGAACGTGAAGAGAGTGAGCAGACCTATTATGGCCAAGACCTGACTACCTTCCTTGCAAGTAATGGCTTGACTTCAACAAGTAATGGTCTGAGCTATAACGGCGGACCAAAAACCACCATCGATAAATGGGGCGCGTTCGTCAATGCCGATGTGGATATGACCGACAAATGGCATACCAGCGCTGGCGTGCGCTATCAAAACATCAAATCGGATACCGACCGTTTTGTACCCATTTATGAACAGCTATTGGCGGATTATTTTGCGACCAATGGCATCAGTGATATTGCCGACGCTTACGGTATTGATTACGAAGCAGGCGCGGTTGAGGCGGGTAGCAGTAAGCATGACAAAGTGCTGTTTAACCTTGGCAGCAGCTATCAGTTGACCGATGACGACCAAGTCTTTGCTAACTTCTCGCAAGGCTTTACCACGGCTGACGTGCAGCGCGCCTTACGTGACGTGCGTGCTGGATTTGTGGTCAACTCAGACAATATTCAGCCGATTTCTATCAATAACTATGAGCTGGGCTGGACAGGTAAGCGCGGTGATACAAGCGCAAAGGTTAGCGGTTTTTATAACGACTCAGACAAAACCGTGCGCTTTACCAACGACTATACCGTCGAAGTCGTCGATACGGACGAACGTATTTACGGCGCTGAAGCCTCGCTCACGCATGATTTGAACAAAGACTGGCAGTTTGGCGGCAGCCTTGCCTATACCCGCGGGCAATACAAAAAAGACGGCGACTGGCTGGAGCTGGATGCAGTACGCCTGACGCCACTCAAAGGCACGGCATACGCGCAGTATAACTTTAGCGAAGGCAGTAACATTCGCTTGCAAGCGCTGGCAGTCGGCGGTAGCGACAAGGCTTATAAAGACCAACAGAACGACCCAGACGCGAGTGCGCAGCCATTGACAGGCTATGCGACCTTTGATGTGCTTGGGCAAGTCAAATTACCTGTCGGACGTATGGGCTACGGCGTGTATAACATCTTAAACAAAGACTATCAGACCGTGTATCATCAAACGACCTTTGGCGATTTAAACCGTTTGCCTGCGACAGGCACGACGTATGGTTTGAGCTATACCGTGGATTACTAAAAAGCGTCACACATTAAAAAACCCTTCATGCTATGAAAATTTATGAACTGACCCCCATAAGTTGGACACA
>NZ_LNDJ01000113.1 GCF_001444505.1 Psychrobacter piscatorii
AGTTACACAGAATCTGGGATGGGCTCAAATAAAGAGAATTAAAATTCAATATAAGGTGCTTTTAATTTAAAACCCCAACCATTTACCATTGAAAAATAAGTAAACATATCGGTATTTATTTTCTGCTATCTGTTGTGCTATCATCATTGAACGATCTATCGTGGGTTTAACAGTTTTGTTATTGCCGTCCGTGACAACCGTTTCATGGCAGCGTGATAAACCTTGCAACTTCCAGCACGATATAAAATAACCTTGGTAAAGCGCATGAGCCTGTACTCCGACAACCTCATTTGTGCCTGATTTTTTGCCTATTTGGGCGTATATCAACCTTTTTCGTCGGAGTTATAGGAGTCTAAGGTGTTCAATATCATGAGCCACATTGCCAACCAATCTCAATATACCCGTCGTTATCACCCACGCCATCTCTTAGCACAATATGCGATCAATCAGATAGCCACACTTGAGCTACGTTCGCAAGATATTGTCAGCGCCATGGGTTATCCTATCAAGCATACCATTCCTGCCTGTGACCGCCTGCGCCATGTACTGTCGCATAGGTATCTTGGACTTGATAGCAGCTATATGGACAAATACTTTACCGCTGATGAGTTTTTGGCAAAGCTATTTTCCGTGCTTGAGATACCGTATCAACCATTCGCAGAAGATATTGCTCAGATTAAAAATGACTTAGCGAATCACTCTCATACGTTACCTAGATATAGCTTACAAGCTAAGGTGGATTTTACATTTGCCAGTGCCGATAACTGGATGTCTCGTGGTGCGGCTTCACGTTTTGCCCAAGTACACCTGCCTATCGGTTTTGCCAAGCTAGACGATGCTGCACGTGAGTCAGTGATTCAAGACAGCATCTGCGAGCATTATCAGCCCCAACGATAAAAGCAGGGGACAGGACTCTTTTTTGCCGCTTCATCGTTAAAAATAAGCGCTTAGAATGACTAAACTTATTATTTTTAACATCGAATCGCCTAAAAAATAGTCGCTGTCAGTGCCATGGTCGAATGTTCAACACGCCCTAGTATAAATTAGAAGACTCAGTATAAAAAGCCTCACTTTATCGTGGGGCTTTTTGGTTCTTTGCATTAAATTTTTTGTTTAATGCTTCAGGTTTAGAGATGGCGCGCCATAAAATCACAAATAGCGCATCAAACTCTGCATTTAATGGCGTCTCTGTTTGGCGAATGGTATGCATTAAGCCAAGTCGACTGATAAATCCCATAAACACATCGAAGAGTATGTGCAGTGGGACAGTGTCATTGAGCACCCCACGATTTTGACCATCTTCTAATACCGCCAAAAACGCGCCAATTAACTCTTTGTTTTCATAGATTGCGATATTACGTATACGCGAGGCCGACACAGAAGACAGCACCATCACCGCATCTGGATGCGAGTCTACAAAATCAAAGCATACCCACAGCGTCTTACGTAGACGATCTTGTACGCTATCAATCCCTTGCAGATGATCCATAATCCGAGCGGCTAATCTGCCGAGCACAATATCCATAATGGTATAAAACAGCGTTTGCTTGTCTCCAAAATACTTGTAGAGTGTTTGCAAAGAGACATTTGCAGACTTTGCAATCTGCGCCATCGTCACCTCATTAGCATCAAATCCTGCAAAGACTTTACGAACGGCTTGCTCAATTTTATCCAAAGTTGCGGGTCGCATATCGGATAGGGGTGCTAGCGATCGCGTTTGCGTGGGGCTATCTGACTGATTAAAGGTTTTCATATTTATCGCTTCTTAAAGTATTGGTTATTTGATACGTCCTATCAGTTAAGTGATTTTCTCGATAATCTAACGTGATTAAATTAATAAGTAATTTGAATTACCATTTTTATTTAATGGATTGCGAAGTGGTTTTCCATAGCCTAGTATAAGACTCGTATATTAATAAATACAAAGAATTTATGGCATATCTATAACGGTAATATATATTACCATAACTTCTAAGAAGGACTTAGATATAGCTGTTATTCATACAATATTGTCAAGGATAGACATCATGAGTATCGAAAAATTTACCCCAAACTGGATGACCGAAGAACATCAGATGGTGTATGACAGCGCCTTAAAAATGTTTCAATCTTGGGAGCCAAAGGATGAGCAGTGGCGCAAAAACGGCATGATCGATCGTGCTGCGTGGGAAGAAGCGGGCGAGATGGGGTTTTTGTGTGCGGCAATACCAAGCGAGTATGGCGGCGGTGGTGGCGATTTCGGTCACGAAGCCGCACTCATCTACGCACAGACTGAGGCCAATCAGTCAGGATTTGGCGGTATGGTGCATTCAGGTATTGTCGCGCCTTATATTTTAGCCCATGGTACTGAAGAGCAAAAACAAGCGTGGCTACCAAAAATGGCAACGGGCGAATATATTGGCGCTATCGCCATGACTGAGCCTGGCACTGGCTCCGACCTACAAAACATCAAAACCTATGCAGTAAAAGACGGTGATGATTACATTATCAATGGCTCAAAGACCTTTATCACTAATGGTCAGCACGCCAATCTTATCTTATTAGCATGCAAAACAGATCGTGAAAAAGGCGCACAAGGTGTCTCACTTATCATCGTAGAAACGGACAACGTAGAAGGGTTTGAGCGTGGACGTAACCTAGATAAGATTGGTCTGACCTCGCAAGATACCTCAGAGCTTTTCTTTAGCAATGTCCGTGTACCGCAAACCAACCTGTTGGGCACGGTAGAAGGTATGGGCTTTATACAGATGATGCAAGAGCTGCCACGTGAGCGCCTCATCATTGCGCTATCAGGGGTCGGCTCAATGAAGCTGGCTATCAATCTAACACTAGATTATGTAAAAGGCCGTGAAGCCTTTGGCAAACCTATTTGGAAGTTTCAAAACACGCGTTTTAAGATGGCTGAATGCTATGCCGATTATCTCGCTGCCAGTACCATGTGTGATGCGGCAGTCGATGCGATGTTAGATGGCAAACTGTCTGTACCGCATGCGTCATTAATCAAATACTGGGTCACTGAAAAACAGTGCGAAGTCATCGATGAATGCGTGCAACTGTTTGGTGGCTATGGCTATATGACCGAGTATCCTATCGCCCGTTTATATGCTGATGCGCGCGTGCAAAAAATCTATGGCGGCACCAATGAGATTATGAAAGAGCTGGCTTCACGCTTTATGTAAACGCTTATATTATAAAACTACGATAGTTATTGTTTATTTAAAAAATAAAAAAAGGATTTTTTATGACTGAGACTGCATATATTTATGATGCTATCCGCACGCCACGCGGCAAAGGAAAAAAGGACGGCTCTTTGTATCAGGCGTCACCAATTTGGCTGACACGTACCTTATTAAAGGAGATGGAGCAGCGTCATAACTTGGATACCAGTTTGGTCGATGATGTGGTGCTTGGCTGCGTGACCCCAGTGGGCGAGCAAGGCTCTGATATTGCGCGTATCGCCGTCATTGATGCTGGTTGGGCACAAAGTGTGGCAGGTCTTACCTTGTCTCGTTTTTGTGCCTCTGGTCTAGAATCTATCAATCTGGCAGCGGCCAAAATCATGTCAGGTATGGAAGACATGGTGGTGGCGGGCGGTGTTGAGTCAATGAGCCGTGTGCCGATGGGCTCTGATGGCGGTGCTTGGTACATGGATCCGCGCGTCAATGAAGCGACGCATTTCGTACCGCAAGGGGTGGGCGCAGATACCATTGCAACGCTTAAAGGCTTTAGCCGTAGCGATGTCGATGCTTTTGCCACCGAATCACATCGCCGCGCGGCACAGGCTTGGGAGAACGGCTATTACGACAAATCTGTTGTCCCTGTCACCGATATCAACGGCATGATGCTATTGGATAAAGACGAAACCATCCGTCCTAATACCAATGTCGAAACCTTAGCGGGTCTTAAACCTTCTTTTATTATGCCGGGAAAAATGGGCTTTGATAGTGTGATATTAGACCGATACACCACGATTGAAACCGTGAGTCATGTGCATCATGCGGGTAATTCTTCTGGCATCGTTGATGGGGCGGCGATTTGTTTGGTCGGTAGCGCGGCGGCTGGGCAAAAAGCAGGACTAAAACCACGCGCCAAAATCACAATGGCCTCAGTCATTGGTTCAGAGCCTGCCATTATGCTGACAGGTCCAACGCCAGCTTGCCAAAAAGCCCTCGATAAAGCGGGCATGCAAGCCTCTGACATAGACCTTTGGGAGATTAATGAAGCATTCGCTGCTGTGCCGATGAATACCGCTGATGATTTTGGAATCTCGCTTGATATTGTCAACGTCAATGGTGGTGCAATCGCTATGGGTCATCCGCTTGGGGCAACGGGCGCGATGCTAATGACGACAGTCCTTGATGAGTTGGAACGCCGCGACTTACAGACTGCTATGATTACGCTATGTGTGGGCGGTGGTATGGGAATTGCCACTATTATCGAGCGTGTTTAACCTTTCTCTAAAATAGACTAAAACGCAATATACAAAGAATCATTTAAGGGATAAAAATGATGACAAATAACCAAACAGTAGATAGCGTAATAGCCATTAACGCATTAGATGACTTCTCCGTCCAGCGTGATGACGAGGGTGTCGTCACCGTTACGATTGACCAAAGCAAACGCAAAATGAATGTCATTGGTGATGGCTTTACGGAGGCATTCGCCACGATAGTTGATAGTTTTATCAATGATGACGCCGCCACAGGCTTAATTCTCACATCGGCCAAAGACACCTTTGTGGTTGGCGCAGATATTGATCAATTGAACCAGATAGAGACAGCGGCGCAAGCATTTACATTGACCGAGGAATTAAAAGGGAGTTTGCGTACGCTTGAGACCTCAGGTAAACCCGTCGTCGCTGCTATGACAGGAACCGCATTAGGCGGTGGTTTAGAGTTGGCACTTGCCTGTCATTATCGTATTGCCATTGACACGCCTAAGACCAAGCTTGGTTTGCCTGAGGTGAAACTGGGCTTGTTACCTGGCGGCGGCGGTACTCAGCGCTTACCAAGGTTGGTCGGTATTCAAGTAGCACTGGAGCTGATGACGCAAGGCAAAGAATTACGACCAGCAGCGGCAAAAGATATTGGACTTATTGATGCAATAGCCACTGATCGAGCAGATATGCTGAAGCAAGCAAAAAACTGGATTCAAAACAATCCAAGCGCGCAGCAGCCATGGGATGAGAAGGGTTTTAAAATTCCTGGCGGCGATAGTAAGCATCCAAAGGTAGTGCCTATATTCTCTATCGCCCCAGCCATGGCCAATCAAAAATCTCACGGCAACTATCCAGCGATTACTCATATCATGTCTTGTGTGTTTGAAGGATGCCTAGTTGATATCGATACAGGGCTTGAGATCGAGTCGCGTTATTTTGCCGCTTGCGTACTGTCAACTGAATCTAAAAACATGATTAACACCTTATGGACGCAGCTGAATAGCATCAAAAAAGGTCAGTCTCGACCTCAAGGGTTTGAGCAGACCCAAACCAAAAAAGTCGGTATCTTAGGGGCTGGCATGATGGGCGCTGGCATCGCTTATGTCACTGCCAAAGCAGGGATAGACGTCGTGCTATTGGACACGGAAATTGCCAATGCAGAAAAAGGCAAAGCGTACTCTGCTAATATTTTGGATAAAGCCATCAGCCGAAAGCGCGCTACCGAAGAGAAAAAACAAGCTCTCCTAAAACGTATCACGCCAACCGTCTCTTACGATGATTTAGCTGGTTGTGATCTCATCATCGAAGCGGTGTTCGAAAATCGAGAAATCAAAGCCAAATGTACCCAGCAGAGTGAAGCAGTGATTTCAAACATGGCTATTTATGCGTCTAATACCTCAACACTACCGATTACTGGGCTAGCAAAAGCCAGTACACGACCAAACCAGTTTATCGGTCTGCATTTTTTCTCGCCAGTAGATAAGATGCCGCTCGTTGAGATTATCGTAGGCGCGCAAACTGATGATGAAACGTTGGCCAAAGCCTTTGATTATGTTGTGCAAATAGGCAAAACGCCTATCGTCGTCAATGACAGTCATGGCTTTTATACCTCGCGGGTATTTGGCACCTATGTATCAGAGGGTATCGCAATGCTAGGAGAGGGTGTGCATCCGCGTAGCATCGAAGTTGCCGGACTAAAAACAGGTATGCCGATGCCGCCCTTAGCATTACAAGATGAAGTGTCGTTAAGCTTGGCGTTGCATGTCAGCGAGCAACAGCAGGTAGATATGGCAGCCGAAGGCAAGTCCGTTGCTGTGCGCCCTTCTTACGAGATACTAAAGACGCTGGTCAATGAGCATGGGCGCGAGGGCAAGAAAAATGGCAAAGGGTTTTATGATTATCCAGAAGACGGTGATAAGCATCTATGGCCTGAGCTGATAAACTTATATCCGCCAAAGTCAGAGCAACCATCGCAGCAAGATTTGGTGGATCGGCTAATGTTTATTCAAGCCAATGAATCTGCCAAATGCTATGAGGAAAACGTCGTGCGCTCAGTTGCCGACACCAATATAGGGTCTATCTTTGGCTGGGGGTTTGCACCGCAGCACGGTGGTACACTACAGTTTATCAATGCAATGGGCGTGAGTGCGTTTGTTGAGCGGAGTCGTGAGCTGGCTGCGAAATATGGCGAACGGTTTGAGCCTGCTCAGATTTTGCTAGATATGGCAGCCAAAGGCGAGGCGTTCTCCGATGACTGATGCGCATTTATCAAATCATGATCAAATGGCAGACTGTCTACAAGGGTTACGAGTGGTCGATCTGACTCGTAATCTACCGGGACCTTTTGCCACGCGTTTGCTTGCGGACTTGGGCGCGGATGTCCTTAAAATCGAACCCAAAAAAGGTGATCCTGCTCGGGTGTTTGGTGAATTATTTGCTGCCTTGAATCACGGTAAGACGACTGAAAAGCATGATTTTCATGATCCCAAAGCGATTGCAACTATAAAGGCTCACCTTAAGGAAGCTGATGTGATGTTGGACAGCTTTCGCCCAGGTGTCTTGGCAGAAATGGGACTAGATACTAAAACCCTGCATGCCATCAACCCAAAGCTGGTAATGGTATCTATTACTGGCTATGGTATCGCAGGCAGTTACGCAAAAGAAGGTGTCTACTTAGAAAGTGCTGAGCCAAAAAATAGCTCTCAAATAAATCATAATTGGTCTGATAAGGCCGGTCATGATATTAATTTTATGGCTATGAGTGGTGTGCTTGATCAGTTAAAAACAGCTCAGGGTGAGCAGGCTATGCCCAATGTCCAGTTTGCGGACTTGGCAGGTGGTAGTGATACAGCAGTGATAGCACTGTTGGCTGCTGTATTTGCCGCGCAGCGTACCGGAAAAGGACGACATATTGCGATTAGCATGACGCACAGTTTGTACAATCATATGGTCATGCCAAAGGTGACGGGTAAGCTAATCAGTCGTTTTTCAGGTGACAATTCAAATAGTGCTTCAAATAATACTTCAAGTACAGCTCCCATACCACAGCATGACTTTTTAGGCGGTGCATTACCATGTTATCGACTGTACCAAACCGCTGACCAGCGACATATGGCGGTTGGTTCGTTAGAGTTGAAATTTTGGCAAGGTCTATGTGAGGTATTGGAGTTGCCAGCGCTTAAAGACATACATTGGCAGCTTGGCATCATGCCCAATAGGCCTGAGAGTCAAACAGCGACTAAAACAATGGCGGAAAAATTCGCCAGTCAAACGCTTGAGCATTGGCAAGGCGTATTTGCGGCAACGGATGTCTGTGTGACCCCCGTGCTGAATTTACAGGAAGCCAAGGCTCACCCTTTGTTTGCGCATCAAGATGAATATCAGGCAACCTCAGGATGGCAGCAAATTAGCTAGTCACTGGTATGGAGATACCTTTTTAGTCTGTGTTATTTAGCCTGTCTGTCTAAATCAGAGTGATTGAACTTGTATATCTGTCTATCTAAAATTGCCTGGATAAGAGACAATATAGTGAAACCATTATAAAAATGGTATAGCAAGATTAAACGCTATTTTTCGCAGCCTCTGGAGACGCAGTCACAGCAAGCAAGAAAAGTAGCGTTTAATCGAGCGCGTTTCCTATGCTGTATCAATTTTATTGAGGTTCTACTATATGCGCATAAAATCTAGAGCGCCGTGATATTAAGAAAGTATCATCTACTAAGGCTCTTAAAGATTGAGCCACACAGACATTTCACAAATTTAACTCAAGCAAAAAGGCCGTTTTGAATGACCAAACATAACCCGTATAATTTTTTACCTTTGCAGCCTACTGGTAGAAACGAGAACGACACTGCCAATACCTATGCGCCTGAAGATATGATTAAAATATATGAGCAGCAGTTTCTCATTCAAGTACCTGAAGAGGAGCTGACAGGGTTTTTGCCTGCCCTAAAAGCATTTTATGATATTGATAATCATACTTTAGATGTCAGCGCCGTTATTTTTGATGCAATTGCAGATTCGAGTATTATTTATAATCACAAAATCAAAGTGGGCGGCTATCAGTTGCTAGGCGGATTGGTAGAGGAAGCGATTGAATATGATGAGGATACTCAAAGTGACGATAGCACTGAAGGCGAAGAGATTCAGGCCTATACACTAGAGTGCCAGCGCGCTTTCTTCATCAATGATGTAGAAATACCTTATCATTTTAATCTGTTCATTTATGGCGATGGCTATTCTACTTTGACCAAAAAAGAAACCGTACTAGAAAAAATGTATTGGTTTGTCAGAGGCAGGTTTGAAGAAGAGTTGTTGGACGACTCCAAAGATAATGATAGCTTGGACTCAATCAATGAGCAGCTAGCCAGCTTGGGCATTGCGGCCATGGATCTAACGACTGTAGATGAGATCGTAAGTTATATTGAAGGCAGCATCATAGATGACGCAATGGTTGATGAGCTAAATAAGCTATTGGATGATGTCGAGTAGTATTGATGGTAAGCGTCTTTCAAAAGGACGAGCTTCTTCACGATCATAAGTTTTTGAAGTGTGACGGCTTTATTTGTTTCTAAAATGGCACTAAGCGAAATAACTTTAATCCTAACGAGATCATATTATGTTCAAAATAAAAGTAGAACGCATTGTCAAAAAACCGATTGATGAGGTATTTGAAGCACTGAGCGACCATGCCAGTTATGGCTCATTTAAAGCGGTGGGAGTTGCTAAGTTAGTCGCTGAAGGTAATGAGGAGCGCAATGGTGTTGGCGTTTTACGTAGCATTCAAGCGGGACCTATTAAGTTTTGGGAGCGGATTACAGCGTTTGAGCGTCCTACTCATATGCAATACCAAATCGAAAAAGCTAAACCTGTCGAAATGCGACATGATAAAGGCGTCATTGATTTAAAAGACTTGGGCGATGGCACCACACACGTGACTTGGATATCCGAGGGTCGATTGATTGTACCGTTGCCATTAATCGGTCGCCTATTTGATCGTCAAATGCAGAAACAAGGAACCATAGGATTTAGTAGTATACTCAAATCTATAGAAAGCCGCTAATCTAGCGGCAATATTGTCTTCTTCGATATAATTATATCATGGTGGCTCTTTTATTTGAGCCACTACTGTTGGTTTCAATTCGTTTTGTTCTTGGTAGCTTCAATTTCGTTAAAACGTGCCAACTGTTCTGGTGTTGCTTTTTGCTGGTACTTCGCTTTCCACTCAGCGTAGGGCATGCCATAAACAAGCTCGCGCGCATCCTCGTAGTCGATCTCAATACCACGCTCTTCACCAGCAGCTTTGTACCATTTGGATAAACAGTTACGACAAAAATCGGCAAGGTTCATCAGCTCAATATTCTGTACATCTTTACGCTCGTCTAAATGAGCCAGTAAGCGACGAAATGCCGCCGCTTCTAATTCGATGTTTGATTCTAATTTTGCCATAATATTTTTCCTAATTGTCATTGAGCCATCTAAAACTTAGTTAATACTAACCAGTAAACTTATTATAGTAGAGGTTCGCTAATTTAAAACCTTTTAATCATAATATTAAACCACGCTTCATTTCTATCTGCTCTAAAAATAGCTAGGTTGGGGTCAATTCAGCATTCGCAGTTTTAGGGCAGGGCACGGTTTGGGCACCAAATGGGCACCGCACCGAAAATGAGCTTTTTAATTGAGTAGATAAACTTAACTTTAAGAAAACAAATATTCGAAAAAATACTCTACAAACCCCGAAAAATAGACAAAAAAAAGCCTCACTGCTCATATAAAGAGTAGTGAGGCTTTTTAAATATTTGGAGCGGGATAAGAGATTCGAACTCTCGACCCCAACC